>JAAYBO010000126.1 GCA_012730095.1 Clostridiaceae bacterium | reverse complement strand
TATGTCCTTGTTCCGACAATCCCCGGGAAAGATGATAAACAACCCTCGATATACCTCCAATTATTCTTGGAGGATACTCCCATGAGAACATGAGGATGTTCATAGTGTTCACCTCCGGTATATACTTTAAGTATAAAAAACTGTATAATCTATATTATGGCTATTTTTATACAAATTGTGAACTGGAATAACAGTGAATAATTACCATCAGGTATTTTAAGTTATATTTTGGACATTATCTAATTGCTCAATAACTTACTTTGGGGGAATAATTTTGTTAGCTATACCAAAAGAAGCCGAAGAAATCATATCGCAATTGGAAAGTTACGGTTATGAAGCGTATCTTGTCGGAGGCTGCGTAAGAGATTTATTAATGGGCCTTACCGCAAAGGATTTCGATATCTGCACATCCGCCCTTCCTGAAGATGTTATAAGGCTTTTTACGAAAACTTATAAAACCGGCCTGAAGCATGGAACTGTTACAGTGATAAAAAACGGTATTCCGTTTGATGTAAGTACATTTCGTATCGATATGAAATATACCGACCACAGGCGCCCGGATAAAGTGCTTTTTACCCCTTCGCTTACTGAAGACCTAAAACGCCGTGATTTCACGATCAACGCTATTTGTTACCACCCGAAAAAAGGGATTATTGATCCTTTTAACGGGATTAAGGATATAACCGGCAGGTTAATACGAACAGTGGGAAATCCTGAAGAAAGATTCGGTGAAGATGCGCTGCGGATGCTTCGAGCTGTCCGCTTTAAGGCTTCTTTGGGTTTTGAGATTGAACCTGCGACAAAAAACGCTGTTTGCAGAATGGCAGGTACAATATGTCATATAAGCCGCGAACGTATTTTATATGAACTTAACGGAATCCTGTCCGGTATTTCGCCCGAAGCCTTTGAAGTCCTGTTTGACACAGGGATTATTAATTATATTTTTCCGGTTCCGGTTCCTTTAAAATATACATTTAAACCGCTGAAAAGTCTGCCGGGCAAATTGTCGCTTCGCTGGGCGGCTGCTGTCCGGCTTATGGGGTTTACAGACACAAATGAAGTAAAAGAGATCTGCAATTATCTTAAAATGAGTAAAAAACTTAAAGATTACATTTTGAATGTAACAGACATATTAAAAAAACCTTTACCTGAAAATAAATTTGTACTAAAAAAGGCACTATCAGACACGGGAATCGCTTTATTCTCAGACAGTCTTGAAATACTGCGGGCGTTGGGCTCAGATACTAACAAAGCTAAAGCTGTCAAGATGATGATTAATGATATTTATTCGAATAATGAATGTGTAAGCCGTTCCGCTCTCGCAGTAAAAGGCAGGGATTTGATAGAAAAAGGTTTTGTTCCGGGAAAACAGCTTGGTGAAATTATTGAGTTATTGTTTTTATGCGTTTTGCAAATACCTGAGCTTAACCATAAGGATACGTTGATTGAGATTGCCGAAAATATTCAAAAAGCTTTTTCCGCATAACATTTACGCGTTCGATTTTCATATATTATTGCAGCTGTTATCTGCAGTTCTCCGGTATTTAAAAAAGCAGACGGTAAGCAAAAAGCTCCGTCCGCTTTTTATAATCAGTATTTTATAAACCGGCTGATAAGCCTACGCTTTGCCTGCACAGCCCAGAACATTATTAAGCTTATGCAAAACAAGCTTCTTTATTTCGCTTCTTGCCGGGCCAAGATACTTTCTTGGGTCAAATTCGCTCGGATTTTCAGCAAACATTTTACGTATTGTAGCTGTCATAGCAAGCCTGAGATCGGAATCGATATTTATCTTGCATACAGCCATCGAAGCGGCTTTACGGAGCATATCCTCCGGAACGCCTTTAGCCCCCGGCATCTGGCCTCCAAATTTATTGATTGTTTCAACATACTCCGGTATTACCGATGAAGCGCCGTGCAGAACAATTGGGAAACCAGGCAGCCTTTTCTGTATTTCCTCAAGAATATCAAAACGAAGTTTAGCTTCGCCTTTGAACTTATATGCGCCGTGACTGGTTCCGATAGCAATTGCCAGTGAATCAACCCCTGTACGCTGAACAAACTCTTCAACTTCATTAGGATCGGTATACGCGGCGTCCGCTTCCGAAACATTAACCGCATCCTCAATACCGGCAAGACGCCCGAGCTCTGCTTCCACAACAACACCGCGTGGATGCGCGTAATCTACTACCTGCTTCGTCAGTTTAATATTATCTTCAAATGAAAGATGAGAACCATCTATCATTACGGAAGTAAAACCGCCGTCTATACATGACTTGCAGAGTTCAAAGGTGTCACCATGGTCAAGGTGTACCGCAATTGGAAGACCTGTTTCTATAACGGCCGCATCAATAAGCTTCATAAGATACGTATGGTTGGCATACTTGCGTGCACCGGCGGATACCTGCAGGATTAAAGGGGCATTCGCCTCTTTTGCGGCTTCGGTAATTCCCTGCACGATTTCCATGTTATTAACATTAAATGCTCCAATGGCATATCCACCCTCGTAGGCCTTTTTAAACATTTCTTTTGTTGTAACTAACGGCATTTAATCCACTCCTATCTACTTTGTTAATATTTTATCATATTTATTTTATCATATTTATTTTATCAAAGCCTTTATTAAATTCAAGGTAAAAATTACCCATATTCTTTAATTGAAAACAGGAATATGTATTTACTTTGCATACGCAACCGTTCAAACATCTACTTTTATTGCATAAGCCTAATCTAACAAAAAAATTGAACTAAATATTTTGGCATTTTTCAGTAATCTGCTTCCCATCATCAAAAGTTAGTTTTATGTATTCATTTTCTTTAATATAGAAAAAGAAAATTCCCTGGTCCCTGATATTAATTCGAGTTCTGTCAAATATATCAGCCTGGATTATATCTATTAATATATCTATATAGTCCAGAGGGTCATGAACCGTTTTAGGCACAATCAATATCGGAAGTTTGCCAAGAATATCCGGCCTTAGTACCGCAACGTAAACACTTCCGGGCTCAAGCAGATTGTCTGTGGGATACAGCAGGTAACGTTCAAACATTGGCTGGTGCATAAAAAACCTCCGTCGAATGAGCTTTTCTTTTTACTACTCCGGTACAGGAATGCAATGTCAATAAATAACACCCGAAGTACACAACAAGTTTACCACGAATCCATTTCAGGGTAAAGGGTCTTGTAAACAAAATAGATTCTGTTAACTCGCACAAGGTATCTTTCAGTCTCAGGATAAGGAACGGATTTGATTTCAAGACCCCGCCATTTTATATCGTTATCGGCAATCCATCTCATAACGGTGCCTTCTCCGGCGTTGTACGCCGCCAAAGCCAATTCGTTATTTCCTTCAAAGCGCTCCAATAAATAAGACAGATACCAGCAGCCGTACTTTATATTTACTTCGGGATTTTTTAAATCTTCCCGTACATAGTCTTTATCACCTAACTTGTCTGCAATCCATAGGCCTGTTTTTTCGGTTATCTGCATAAGGCCGATTGCTCCCTTTTTGGAAACCGCATCTGTTCTAAATCCGCTTTCTGTCTTTATAACCGAATATACCATAGTTATTTTAACATTATTATCCGCCGCGTATTTTTTGACAATTTCCAAATGCGGCATAGGAAACAGCTTTTTTAACAGAGCTGGGGCAAATAAGGCCGCAGCAATAAAAAACAGTAGTATTACAGCTATGCAGGATAATCTGAATCTATTGCGAATCTTCTTTCTCATTTCTTAGTACTTCCCAAACCAATGCCCTTAAGTCTTCAATTGATCCATTGTTATATATTATTTTATCTGCGATCGAGATATACATCCGATCGGACATTTGAGCTTTAATGCGCTGCATCGCTTCCTGCTCCGAATAATTGTTCCTTGCTATAATTCTCCTTTTGCGTATTTGTTCATCGGCTATAACTACCCAAACCGTGTCTACAAGATCAAGAAAACCATGTTGTATCGGAACAACCGCTTCGATCACAATAAAGTCCGTCCCTTCGTTTCGTAAAGCGTCCAGTTTCTGGCTTATCCTCTCAGCTACCGCTCCATGTGTAAATCCGTTTAGTTTTTTTAAAAGCTCCGGATCGGAAAAGACAATATCTCCAAGCTTCTTTCTGTTAATACTTCCGTCTTCATCAAGGATATCCCTTCCAAATGTCCGAACAATTTGATTATACGCTTTCATTCCGGGCATAACAACTTCTCTCGCTATTTTGTCCGCCAATATTATCTCTGCTCCATGTTCGGAGAGTATTCGAGAAACAGTGCTTTTTCCGGAACCAATGCCCCCTGTGATTCCTATTATCATATGTTGGCGTACCTCTATTACTTTTATTTTTATCTGTTTAATACATTAAAATAATGTAGGAAGCTATTAAGCAATTCAGAGTTTTCCTAAAGCCCGCAAATATTATTTAGCCTCATACCAGTTATATCCAGTGGAAACATCGACGACCAGCGGAACTTTTAACAAGGCTGCCTCTTCCATACATTTTTTCACAAGGTCTTTAACCTTGTCAAGCTCATCAACGTAAGTTTCAACCAAAAGCTCATCATGCACCTGCAAAATCAGCCTGGACTTAAGCCCGGATTCCTTCAGCGCGGAATATACCTTAACCATCGCAATTTTAATTATGTCGGCTGCTGTTCCCTGAATAGGCGTATTCAACGCTATCCGCTTACCAAACGATCTTTGGTTGAAATTTTTGGAATGAAGCTCAGGAAGCTGTCTACGCCTGTGAAACAACGTTTCAACATATCCCTGTTCACGCCCGGTCTTAACAATTTGCTCCATATATTCTTTTACCCCGGCGTATTTTGTGAGATATCCTTCTATATATTTTTTTGCTTCTTTGCGTGTAATCCCCAGATCCCTTGATAAACCGAAATCACTGATTCCATAAACTATTCCGAAATTTACCGCCTTTGCTCTTCTGCGAAGTTCTGATGTTACTTTTTCGGGCGCTGTTTCAAAAACCAATGAAGCGGTCGTGGTATGAATATCTTCACCATTGACAAACGCCTTAATCATTTCTTTATCCTCGGTTATATGAGCCAACACACGAAGCTCAATCTGCGAATAATCCGCATCAACAAATAACGCGTCATCTGATGAGGGTATAAAAGACTTGCGTATTTCCCTTCCCATTTCCAAACGTATCGGAATATTTTGAAGATTAGGTTCGGTGCTGCTTATTCGCCCTGTTGCGGTGACGGTTTGGTTGAAACTTGAGTGTATCTTTCCCGTAACAGGATTGATTACTTTTTTTAAGCCTTCTGCGTAGGTATTTTTCAGCTTTACAAGCTGGCGGTACTCGATAATACAAGGTATTATTTCGCTAAAACCCAACAGCTCCGTCAGTACTTCGGCATCGGTTGAATAGCCGCTTTTAGTCTTTTTAACGGTAGGCAGTTTGAGTTTTTCAAACAATATTACACCAAGTTGTTTAGGAGAATTAATGTTAAACTCTTCTCCCGCGACCATATAAATGGTCTTTTCAAGAGCGGAAATTCGCCTGCTGAGATTTTCACCGTATTCGGTCAATTTTTCAGCATCTACCTTGAAGCCGTGAAACTCCATATCGGCCAGTACATGAATAAGGGGAAGCTCAATTTCACGAAAAAGTTCAAGCTGATTGTTATCAGTCATCACCTTTTCCTGCATACCCCACAGATCACTAATAGCTTTCGCATTCTGTGCGGTACATACCGCTAACTGATCACCCTTCAGTTCAGCAAAGCTTTTGTACCCTTTGCCCCTGCCTTGCAGATCCTCTAACGATTGAATCGGCCTGTTCAGGTATTTTAATGCCAGATGTGCAATCGAATAATTACTTCTAAGGGGGTCAATAAGGTATTCGGCTATCATTGTGTCAAACACAAGGCCGTTAAAACCAATATCGTATTTATGAAGCCAGGTAATAAACTCTTTGATATGATGACCTATCTTTAAAACTTTGGAATCCTGCCATATATCCTTTAATTCGGCTGCAATCGCTTTCTCGGCAAGCTCCGTACTCGTTTCAATATAATACACGGTGTTTCCGTCACAAACAGCAATGCTTTCCAGATGCGAACTGTATGAATCTTCCTTGTCAATAAGCTGCAGCACCGTTATCGTTTTTATTTTAATAAGAGACAAAATATGTTTTTTTAAATCGGCGATGCTTTTTATATATATTATTTTTAAATCAATTGCAGACTCAGACTTTTCTTCCTCAGCTAAAAGATTCATTCTGGAAATAAGGCTTCCGAATTCCAATTTCCGAAACACCGAAAGAAGCTCCGTTTTATTTATTTCTTTTCGCTTAAGCTCAGTAATTTCTCCGCAACAATTCAGGTTTCTTATTATCGTGCCGAGTTTCCTGCTCAAAAACGCCTGCTGCTTATATTCCAGAAGTGCAGTCTTTAGTTTGGGCCTTGTTATTTCCTCAATGTGATCATATACGCCTTCAATGGTTTTATACTGTTTTATCAGCGCCAGCGCGGTTTTCTCACCCACGCCGGGAACTCCGGGGATATCATCGGAGGTATCTCCCATAAGCCCCTTTACGTCAATCAACTGCTCCGGTAAAAGCCCGTATTGTTCAATAATCGCCTGTTTGTCGTATGTTTTCGTTTCGGTTTTACCTGCCCGGGTTGAAGGAAGCACCACTATCGTTTTATCGCTTATCAACTGGAAAGAGTCTCTGTCGCCGGTTAAAACAATAACTTCCATGTCCTCTTTTTCGCCTTCAAGCGCCAAACTCCCTATTATGTCATCGGCCTCATATCCTTCACGTTCAATTGCCGGTATATTCATTGCCGCAAGAACTTCTTTTACAAGCGGAAGCTGAACAGCCAGTTCATCCGGCATTCCTTTTCTTCGCGCTTTATACCCGTCATACATATCATGCCTTACAGTTTTTGCCTTCATGTCAAATGCCACAGCAATATAATCGGGCATAAATTCTTCAATATGTTTATTCAGTATGTTTATAAACGCAAAAACTGCATTTGTGTATAAGCCTGTTGACGTTATTAGCATTGAGCCTTTCGAAAGGGCATAAAAACCCCGGTTCAATATGCTGTTCCCGTCTATAAGCATTAGTTTAGAATGCATAATTCCTCCTTAAATGGAACTCCTCCTTAATTAAGGAGGAGTTATACTAATAATACACTATTTTTTCCGTATAGTGAAGTGTTTTTTCGAGCATATCTGCGGGACCCGCGGAAATAATGTACAAACTTTACTATCTGAACTTTTGTACAATAACGTCAACAAAGAGCTTCATTTGCAAGAGCTATATAGTTCAGCTCGGGCAAGTCGAAACTCGCAAAAATGCTTTGAAATATTTTTGTATGAAGCCTTTTTGCTCAAACAGTCGACTTGCTTATCCTCGCTCTGACAATATATCTCTATGCTGCATTTTCGCTATAGTTTCCGTTATTGTACAAAAGTTCCTCTAATTACTGCGCTGATTCAACCAAATAAACAGCGGGTGATTCGGGTGTTTAAGTACCAAGCTATTCTTCTATAATTTCAATACGGATATATTCAATATCTTCGGCCTTCGGAGCGGATTCAATATAAACTTCCGGGAAAACCACCTGCATTTTAGTTAAGAACTCATTCCATGTTTCATCATTCACATAGAGAAGCTTAACTTCGATTTGATTACCACCGTAAGTTTCGGTATTTACAGCATTCAACATTTTATTTAAACCTGCAATATTGCTGTGCTGTTCATCCTGATTAAGCCCCGTTTCAATTTCAATAATTCTTTCAAGCACACTCTGCGCATCATCAGCCGTTATTTTCACCAGCGTATCCTGGCCATCTTTTTTGAATGTATACGGCGCAGCATCAGAGAATGTAATCATCATTTCTCCACTATCCTCTGCTTTTTGAATTTCCGCCATACTTTCCGAAATAATTTCCTCTTTTTTAGCAGATTTATCGGCAGCGTAAAATTCCACTTCAGCCCCAGTATCATCATCGGCTCCGTTCGAACTTCTTGAAGTCCCTGTAACCACGCTTCTTGCGGACATTGCCCCGGCTGCTTCAAACCCGTCTTCGGCAGTACTCTGCATAGATGACACTGAAGCCATGTCGGCAGCAGGTGCAGCAGTTTTGCCTCCCGTTCTCATTAATCCCGCTCTTATGGCAAACCCCAGGCAGAGAACAATAACAAACCCTGCCGCAATTTGGGCAAATAATCTTACTTTACCGAACCTAATTTTAACACCGGATTTTGTTCCGGCTTCCTCAAGGCGTTTATGCAGGGAGGTTTCGAAACCGTCGGGCAGTTCTTCTTCCAATTCATTTAAGGCCGATACTATAGTTTTTAGTATGGACAGTTCTTCTGAGCACTTTTCACATTTATTCAAATGCTCTTCGATATCTTTAATGCTGTTTTCAGGTAACTCACTGTCCAAATAGGCTGACAGATTTTCCAAGTATTCATCGCACCTGTTCATGAATTCCCCTCCCTTCTATTCAATTTGACGACATAATCTTTAAAAAGTTCCTCCCGATCAATAATTATGTGCTTCAGAGCATCCCTTGCCCTGTTGATTCTTGATTTAATTGTGCCTTCGTTAACATTTAACGTATTCGCTATATCTTTATATGTCAGATCCATCAAATCACGAAGGATTAATACCTGCCGATGCTCAACGGAAAGTAAGTCCATCGCCTGCTTTACCATCTCCTTAAGCTGCTTTTTCTCGGTCAGTTCATCCGGACCCGGGCTTTTTTCAGGAAGTTGAACAGGGTTATAGTTTTCATTCCCCGCTGCGCCCTGTTCCAGTGAGACGACAACAGCTTTGTTTCTCTTCCTCAAAAAATCCGTGCATACATTCATTGTTATTCTGTACAACCAGGTTGAAAAACTTGACTCGCCGCGGAACTTCTTTATTGCAACAAATGCACGCACAAGCGCATCCTGAGAAAGCTCCTGGGCATCGTCAGGATCCTTTGTCATTCTTAATGCGATATTGTAAACTCTTTTTTGATGGGCTTGTACTAAAGTTTCAAAAGCCTCTACGTTTCCTTTAGCGGACAACTCAATCAGGTTTTTTTCCGCAGAATCCAATCTCCTGCCTCCTTAGGCCTTATTCTATATCCATATACTGCTAACGCGCTGAAACAGCGAAAAAATTGATTGGCAGCAATCGTTGTATAGCCTTTATGATTATTGTATAATAAAAATACTTTGATTGCCATAACTTTATCAAAGTTTAGTTTTTTGTTCAGACTTGGAAGAACTATTGTACAATAGTTCAGAAATTTGAATCTATGTGTGAATGTTAGTCATATAATTAGGGAAAAATTTAGAAAGTTTTTAGCTTTAGTCTGAGGAGCTTTGAAATATGAAAAAAACTATAAACCTTATCCGATGCCGCATTGTTATTATTGCGGCAAAATTAACAATTTTTCTGCTGCGCCTCGCACGTTCGGGAGGAACAACCCTTCCCGGAAAACTGGCAATAAAACTATACCCCGGCATCCTCAGCGAATTATCACGAAAATACAGGATATTCATGATTACAGGAACTAATGGCAAAACAACAACATCCGGAATTATTGCCGAGGTACTAAAAGAAAATAAGATATCATATGCAGCAAATAAATCCGGTGCGAACCTTATTAGCGGTATAGTAACATGTCTTATTTCAGATGTTAGAATGAATATGACACCAAGATCAAATACGGCACTGTTGGAAGTTGATGAAGCCGCTTTCAGGGTTTCCACCGAATCCATTAAACCCGCCGCTGTCATAGTAACAAATTTTTTCAGAGATCAACTGGATCGTTACGGCGAATTATACGGAGCTTTAAAAGCAGTCAGGGACGGGATAGCTAATATCCCGGATGCCACTCTCATACTAAATGCCGATGATTCTCTATGCGCTTCTTTAGGGAAAAATGTACCCAATCCCGTTATCTATTATGGGTTTGATGAGCAGGCAATATCCCCTGAGCAGGAGAAAGACACAGCTTCAAACCATGATGCGGCATTTTGTTTATACTGTAAAACAAAATATCAATACAAATCACGTTTTTACGGCCATCTTGGACATTATATATGCCCGGACTGCGGTTACAGCCGTCCGGAAGCATTGGTCAGAGTAGAAAAGATAACGGCTTTGTCCGGTGATTTCTCAAGAGTCGTTTTTAATACGCCTTCAGGTAAATTCTCCGCACAAATAAATCTTCCCGGTTTATATAATGTTTACAATGCGCTCGCGGGAACTGCATTTGCTGAAACCCTTGGGTTTTCACACGAGAAAACAGTCTATGCGCTTTCCGCCGTTGAAAGCAGTTTTGGCCGAATGGAATCGATATCGCTCGAGGACAAAACGATACAGGTTATTCTTATAAAAAATCCGGTTGGGTTCAGCCAGGTAATAAACTTCCTCTTAACAGTTGAAAACGCGGCTGTTATATCTTTTCTAATAAATGATCGACTGGCTGACGGCACCGATGTTTCATGGCTGTGGGACGTCAAGCTTGAAGCGCTAACAGATATGCAGGATCGGGTTTCCAGATTTTTTGTATCGGGGACACGGGCTTATGATATGGCAGTAAGACTTAAATACGCTGGAATATATACCAACGGGATAACAATTGAAAATGATAAAGGCACTATGCTTGATGCCGCTTTGAATACACTAAAGCCCGGTGAAACGCTGTTTATTCTCCCAACATATACAGCAATGCTTGATATTAGAAAAATACTTAAAAAAAGATTTAAATTAAAATATTTCTGGCAGTAGAAATGTAAAGCTTTTATTTATTAAATGTTTTTCGAACCAACTGAAAGGATGTTTGCATGTATCAGTTATCGATATGCCATTTGTATCCCGATCTTTTAAACCTTTACGGTGATCATGGAAATATTCAGGCTCTGAAAAAACGTATGGAGTGGCGAGGTATTGAAGCCATAGTTTATCCGGTTTCGCTTGGAGATATGTTTTCTCCTTCCGATTATGACATAGTATTCATCGGCGGCGGGCAGGATTATGAACAAGGTATTCTGCACACCGATTTAATGGAACGTAAAAAGGAAGGGATAAGAGAAGCGGTTGAAAACGATGTGGTCTTCTTATGCATTTGCGGCGGGTATCAACTAATGGGGCTTTACTATAAAACATCGGGAGGCGATGAAATTCCCTGTCTTGGCATAATGAATCACTGGACGATAGGCAACGAAAAACGCATGATCGGGGACCTCATTTTTTCAATCGAAGGATTAGATCAGGAACCAAACGGATATGTGGTCGGGTTTGAAAACCATTCGGGAAGAACATACCTTGGAGAAGGAGTAAGCCCATTGGGAAAAGTGATTTACGGCTTTGGCAACAACGGCGAAGACGGTTTTGAAGGGGCAAGATATAAAAATGTATTCTGTTCATATTCACACGGCAGCCTGCTTCCGAAAAACCCCGCGCTTACCGATGAATTGATTACACTTGCGTTAAAACGTAAATATAAGGATTTCGTTTCACTTCAGCCGCTGGACGATCATCTTGAAACAAAAGCGCGGGAAAATTTAATTAAAAGGTTTATACGCAAATAAGACCGGGCAATCAGCCCGGTCTTTGTATCAGAAGTTTATGTTTTTAATTCTCTTAATTGCTTTTTCGGTATTTTCGCGGCTTCCAAACGCAGTCAGTCTGAAATATCCCTGTCCACTCGGTCCAAACCCTACACCGGGTGTACCTACAACAAAAGCCTCTTTCAGCAGCTTATCAAAAAACTGCCATGAATCATATCCATCCGGGGTTTTCAGCCATATATAAGGGGCGTTTATCCCGCCGTAGACAGAAAGACCCATACTTTCAATACCGTTTCGGATGATCTTCGCGTTTTCCATATAATAGCTTATCACTTCATGTATCTGCTTTTGCCCTCCTTCAGAATAAACGGCTTCCGCTCCCCTTTGAACTATATATGGTACTCCGTTGAATTTAGTGGTCTGCCTTCGATTCCACAACCCGTTTAGAGCAACGGCTTCGCCTTTTTCCGTGTAAGCCTTGACATTCTTCGGAACTACCGTATAAGCGCAGCGTGTGCCGGTAAAAGCGGCGTTTTTTGAATAGCTTCTGAACTCAACAGCCACATCTTTAGCTCCCTCTACTTCATAAATACTGTGCGGGATGTCTTTTTCGGTAATATAAGACTCGTATGCCGCGTCGAAAAGAATAACGGCTTTATTCTCACGGGCGTAATCTACCCATATTTTTAATTGCTCTTTTGTCAAGACCGTTCCGGTCGGATTGTTTGGATAACAAAGGTAAATAATATCAACCTTTTTTTCCGGCAAAGCAGGAACAAAACCGTTATCGGCAGTGCACGGAAGATATACAAGATTAGTCCATTTCCCCGTATTGCTGTCATAATTGCCTGTTCTTCCAGCCATTGCGTTGCTGTCAACATAAACAGGATATACCGGATCTAATACGGCAACAACATTGTCCTGCCCGAATATTTCCTGAAAATTCGCGCAATCGCTTTTTGCCCCGTCACTTATAAAGATTTCATCTGTTGACAGTTCAATACCGTACCTATTAAAATCATGCTTTATTATTTTTTCAGCGAGAAAATCGTATCCCTGGTAAGGTCCGTAGCCTCTGAAAGTATCTTCCTGTCCCATTTCATCCGCTGCCTTATGGATAGCTTCGACAACAGCCGGAACCAACGGCTTAGTGACATCCCCAATACCAAGGGATATAACATCAGCATCCGGTTTTTCGTTTTTAAATGAGGCAACCCTGTCTGCAATTTCAGCGAACAAATAACTTCCGGGCAGTTTCAAATAGTTTTCATTTAATCGCGACATCTTTATTCTCCTTTTTATTTAAAACAATTTATTTTAAGCCCTCCTGGATAGCAGGCTAAATATATAATTCGCCTGTAAACACCAAAGCCGCTGGGCCTGTCATATACACGCGGTTATTGCTTTCATCCCACTCAATATCAAGATTTCCGCCAAGCAGTTCCACCGTAGCTTTTTTTTCGGAAACTCCGTTAAGGCTGGAAGCCACAAGAACCGCACAGGCTCCGGTACCGCAAGCCATTGTTTCTCCGGTTCCCCTTTCCCATACCCGCATTTTCAATCTTTTAGCATTAATAACTTCAACAAATTCCGCATTAATTCTTTCGGGAAACAGCGCGTGTTTTTCTATTTCAGGGCCTACTTTCTCAACCGGAAATTCGGAAACATTTTTAACATATATAACGGCATGCGGGTTACCCATTGAGACACACGTAACGCGGTACTCTTTCCCCAAAGCTTGAAGCGGTTGATTTACAAACAATCCAATATCGCTGTCGACAGGAATATCACGAGCATTAAGTATTGGTTCTCCCATATCGACTTTCGCCATTGCAACTTTATTGTTTTTATCCGTAATCAATTCCAAAACTTTAATTCCCGCAAGGGTCTCAATTGACAAGGTTTTTTTATTAGTCATACTATTGTCATAAACATACTTTCCCACACATCGTATCGCGTTACCGCACATTTGGGCTTCGGAACCGTCCGGGTTAAACATTCGCATTCTAAAATCGGCCTCTGAAGATGGCAGTATTAAAACAAGGCCGTCTGAACCAACTCCGAAATGACGGTTGCTTATAAACTTTACAAGTTCTTCAGGTTTTTCCACCTTTTCTTCAAAACAATTTATATAAACGTAATCATTTCCAATGCCGTGCATTTTAGTAAATTTCATTTTTCCCATCTCCATACCAATATGATCGCAGGTTCTCTTTTAAACACCAGCTTAAGGCTGCGGAATAAATTGCTCAGCAATTTAAACACAGCGGACATTTAGTTCGTTTTTCTTAATTATACCACCGGGAAAAAGCGATTTCAATACATAAGTAGTATATTTTACTACTACTAATTTCATCTCTTTGAACTTTTGTATAATGTCGTCAACGAAGAGCTTCATTTGCAAGAGCCTCTTTGCGTAAATATACAGGATCTAAAGCGTGTTATCGGTATGTGCTTTGTCGAACAAGTAAACGAAACAC
>JAAYBO010000125.1 GCA_012730095.1 Clostridiaceae bacterium | reverse complement strand
TGCATGACAGTATTGATGATGGTTGTCATTATGCGAACAGACCCAAACCGGAAGGTGAGGAAAAAGTGAAAAAAATAAGAAATGTGTTGATTTTGCTTGCGGCCCTGCTAACAGGCTATGGAATGCTGATTACAGTCGCTGAACTGCCTCCTTACGGGATGCCCGACAATCCTATCCATAACGAGGTATACGAGCGTTATGTCAATGAGGCTATCGAAGATACAGGAGTTCCAAATACAGTTACGGCAGTTGTCCTTGATTACAGGGCGTATGACACAATGTTCGAGACAATTGTGCTGTTTACCGCAGCTCTTGCTGCCGTTATTACGTTAAAATCATGGGAAAAGGAAGGTGACCGTTAAATGAAGGACTTCATTTTAAAGCGGATCTCCGCTGTAATACTGCCATTTATTTGCATATACGGTTTTTATGTTATCCTTCACGGGCATATCTCTCCCGGAGGATCCTTTGCCGGGGGTATTATCGTAGGTCTCAGCCTGATTGCTTTTGCTACCGTTTACGGTATGAAAAAAGCGCGGGCAGAGCTGCCTGAAAAAGCCCTTGTATCGATTGAGAGTTACGGTACTTTGTGGTATGTAATCATGGGACTGGTTGGAATTTTTAAAGGGGTTCCCTTTTTGGCAAATAAGCTCGCAGGTGTTAACGTCGGAGAACAGGGAACACTTTTTTCAGGAGGGCTTATCCTGCTGATAAGCGCCGGTGTTGGCATAAGGGTAGCGAGTACTATCGTGACCTTGTTTTTTGCTTTAGTGGAGGACGAATCATGAGTATACTGATTGAAAAACTGATTATTAACTATCCGTATTTTTTTGCCGTTATTTTATTAGTAATAGGCGCCCTTACCGTGCTGACCCGCTCAAGCCTGTTTAAAAAGCTTTTTGGCATCAGTATTATGGAATCCGCCGTTTTTATTATGTTCATAGCAGCAGGCAATATACGGGGAGGAACCGAACCAATCCTGAATGGACACAATACCGGGGCTGTTTATATAAATCCGCTGCCCTCAGCGCTGATGCTGACCGGAATTGTTGTAAGCGTTAGTGTTAATGCTTTTGCTTTGGCGCTTATTATGCGATTATACAAAACATATGGCACAACCGACGCTAACCGCATTGCCGAATTAAGAAAAGAGGTGGCAGACAGGTGATGTCATCCGTTACAGCAAATCTGCCCGTACTTGTGGTTATTGCCCCTTTATTTGTTGCCTTTATTCTAACAACATTTGCCCGCCGAATTCGTTTAGTGGAAGGTCTTGTTATCTTTATTGGAATCTTGGGCTTTGTAGGTGCCGGGTTTCTGGCGGCCAATGTTTTTATAAAAAAAACTCCAATGATATATCAAGTGGGCGGATGGCCTGCTCCATGGGGCATCGAACTAAAAGCGGGTAACGTTAGTGCCTTTTTCTTGCTTGTCGCAGCGTTTGTTAGTGTGCCTGTATCTTTGTTTTCTGTGAATAATCTATCGGATGAAGTAGGCGGAAAAGAACGGGTAACAAGGTTTTATGTTCTATATTTGCTTTTGTGCGGCGCAATGGCCGGAATGGCGGTGACAAACGATCTGTTTAATGTTTTTGTACTCGTGGAAGTAGCCACTTTAAGCTGCTGTGGTTTGGTGAGCTCCAGAAACCGTCCCCGGGCTGCCGAAGCCGCTTTTTCATATTTGATAATGGCAACTTTGGGCTCTACGCTTATACTCGGCGGAATTGGTTTTATTTACATTATCACCGGGCATTTAAATATGGGATTTGCCCATGAGGGAATAAACAAAATATGGCAGAGTAACCCCCATGTTGTATGGATGGCGTTTAGTTTTATTCTTGTTGGTTTTGGAGTTAAGTCGGCTCTTTTCCCGCTGCATGTCTGGCTCCCGGATGCCCATTCTGCGGCTCCGTCTCCTGCCAGTGCCATTTTGTCAGGGGTTGCCGTTAAGGGCTATCTGATCTGCTTGCTCAAAATTCTGTACAATGTGTTTGGTTGTACTTTGATGCGAGAATTTGTGATACACAGGATATTAGTATTGGCTGGAACGGTCGCGATTATAGCGGGTTCCATCCTTGCTCTTATGCAGATAGAATTAAAGCGCAGGCTTGCGTTTTCCACGGTTGCGCAAGTAGGCTATATTATTATGGGCATAGGCCTTATGAATACAAAGGGTTTATCGGGTACACTGTTTTATCTGGCCAGTCACGCTGTAATTAAATCCGTCCTTTTTCTTTCCGCGGGTGCAATGATTGCCGCTTCGGGGAAGAAAAATATCAATGAACTGGCGGGCATTGGCAGGAAAATGCCGATAACGATGGCGGCCTTCACTATAGGCAGCCTTGGATTAACAGGCATACCGTTATTTTCCGGGTTCATAGGAAAGTGGAATTTGATTGTCGGAAGTCTGGAACTGGGGAATGTCATTCCTGCAGTTGTTATTGTTGTTGGCAGCGTGCTTTGTGCCGCTTACCTGTTCCCCGTAATACGTGTTGCCTACTTCGAACCGGTGCCGGAGGAAGACTGGAAGGATCCTCGTTTAACACAGAAAATTGCTCTTATATCGCTTGCGCTGGCTGTATTGATTTTAGGGATTATACCGGGGCCATTTCTGGAACTGGCGGAAAGGGCCGCAGTAGAGTTATTGGCGCTCAAATAAGAGCAAAGGAGGAAATTTGGCAGATGCTTTATCTAATATTGGCTTTATCAAGCGGAATAATTGGCGGTCTGATTGTTGCGGTGATTCCCCAGGTCAAAGACCGCATACAAAAATATATTGTACTATTTTTTACCGTATTCGGCGCGTATTTTACCTGGAGGGTTGCCGCTCTCGTATTTGCGGGGGAGAGTGTCAGGTTATCAATTGAATTGGGAAGCTTTAGCTTCTGCATTGACCCGGATCCGTTAGGTGTGATTTTTGGGCTTATTGCCTCTACGTTATGGGTATTTACCGCTGTATACTCTTTTGGTTATATGGCCGGAAAACATAAACAGCGAACATATTATACGTTTTTTCTTATCTCCCTTAGCATGACCGTTGGGGTAGCTTTTTCAGGCAATCTATTAGCCTTGTATTTGTTTTACGAGCTGCTTACATTTTCCACTTATCCCCTAATAATCCAAGAGCGGGGTATTGAAGCGATGAAGGCAGGGGCTAAATATATTATCTATAACCTTTCCGGCGCGGGAGCTATTTTAATAGCGATCATTGAAACCTATAATCGGGCAGGGAAACTTGGTTTTGCTGGAGGGCCTATTCTTGCCGGTTCTACGGGAAGCGGACTTAACTGGCTATTAGCGTTATTTATTATCGGATTTGGAGTTAAAGCAGCGATAATGCCTTTGCACCGATGGCTTCCCGCCGCGATGGTTGCTCCAACCCCGGTAAGCGCTCTTTT
>JAAYBO010000124.1 GCA_012730095.1 Clostridiaceae bacterium | reverse complement strand
ATATAATATATTCAATATAAAAGCCCTGGAAATTTTCCATTTTTCAGGGGGGATACGAAAGTAACTGGTGTAAGCCAGTGAAATAAATGGTTTAGGTCAAAATTCATTCAGAATTTTTGACACTACGCTTTGAATAGTAGGAGGAAAAAATATGTTTAAGAAAGTATCATGTCTTTTTTTGGTTGCAATGATTCTGACTGTTCTGATATCTGCTTGTGGTACCACCGGTTCTACCGGAACTGCGGATACAACAAAACCATCAACAGATCAACCTCAATCACAAGAAACCGGTGATACGGAACCCGACAATCAGGAAAAGAAACCCTATAAAATAGGTTTTAGTATCCTGGGTGAAAACACCACTTTTTTCGTTAACGTTGCTGAGAGCATGAAAGCCGCCGCTAAGGAGTATGGCGTTGAGTTAATGTACACAATAGACGACCGGGATCCTCAGAAATTCCGCCAGGCTGTCGAAGCATTTGTGCTGCAGGACGCTGATATGGTTGTTGACTTCACTGTTCTGGAGGAAGTTGGGAGTGAGCTGGCTAAAGAACTCAGCGAAAAAGGAATTCCTATGCTGAGTGTGGACTGCCTTTACCAAAACGCTTATTTCTTTGGTGTAGACAACAAGGGTGCCGGTATTACCGCCGGTAAATACCTGGCAACTCAGGTACAGGAGCGTTGGAACGGAGAGGTTGACGCTATGCTGATGCTTTACGCCGAAGCTAATGGAGAGGTTGTAAAACAACGTGTAAGCGGAGTTTTTGACGGATTATTGGAAGGCGGAATTAATGTTACAGAAGACTTAATGACCTGGGTAAACATTAACACTCCCGGCTCAAACCAGACCGATATCAACTATGTGCGTGGTCTTGTTGTGGACTATTTAACAGCTAATCCTGATAAGAAACATATCGCTATAGCATCGTGTACAGATGAAATGGCACTGGCTGCTTTAGCGGCAATAGAATCATCAAAACGCGAAGAGCATTGTATGATAATTTCACATAACTGTGATCCAAACATTGTCGAACTCATAAAGGAAGGCAACCCTGTAATAGCGGGCTCGGTAAACTATGATTCCAGTACATATGGATGGAATATAATCCCTGCCTGTGTGGAAATTCTTGACGGTGTTCCTTATGATCAAATGATTTATAATCCTGTTTATGTTGTAAGCAAAGAAAATGTAAATGAGATTTTCCCGGATTAAATAAATTGATTTTAACAAGGAAAGAAATACGGTGTTTTATATTGCCGTATTTCTTTTCTTGCATGAAAGGGTGGAATCATTGAGTGAATTTGCGCTTAAAATGGAGGGTATTTATAAGGAATTCCCCGGGGTTGTAGCAGTAAATATGGTGGATTTGGAAGTTCGTCACGGAGAAGTGCTGGCGCTTATTGGAGAAAATGGCGCCGGTAAATCGACTATGATTAAAATACTGTCCGGAGCTTATTCCTGTGATAAGGGTACTATTTATGTGGATGGTAAAGAAATGGGACGGTATACTCCCAAACAGGCTATTGACAGTGGTATCTCGGTTATTTATCAGGAGCTTAATTACCTTAATTACATGTCTGTAGCCGAGAACATATTTATTGGTAATATTCCGTTAAAAAAGAAAAGCAGGCTGGTTGACTACGCAGAACTAAAAAGACGCAGCATCGAAGTGCAGAAGATGGTTGGTCTTGAACACATTGATCCTATGACTACCATGGGACAGCTTTCAGTAAGTGAAAAACAACTGGTTGAAATTGGGAGAGCGTATGCAAGAAACGTGAAAATCCTGGTAATGGATGAACCCACATCCGCACTGAATGACAGGGAATGCGAAAAACTATTTCAGCTTATTGACATGCTAAAGAAACAGGGAAAGGCAATTATATACATTTCACACAAACTTGATGAAGTGGTGCGAGTATCAGATCGTATACAGGTAATGCGTGACGGCAGGAGTGTAGGCGTTAAGAATGCCAATGATATCACAAAAAATGAAATGGTTAATATGATGGTGGGCCGTACCATTACTGAAATGTATCCCATCTCAAAAAGGGAAATAGGAGAACCTTTGCTTGAGGTCCGAGGAATGACAAACCACTTTCTGAAAGATGTAAGCTTCACATTGCATAAAGGGGAAATCCTTGGACTTTTTGGGCTTATGGGAGCGGGATGTGATGAAATAGTACGTACCTTATTTGGCTTAATGCCGCTATCAAGCGGCGAAATTTTTGTAGACGGAAAAAAAGTAGCTATAAAATCGAGTAAAGATGCGATTAAAAATGGAATGGCATACGTACCAAGTGAACGCAAAACAGAGGGTTTGATATTAATGCAATCGGTAAAGGCAAATATAGTACTGCTTCAGATAGATAAACTTATGAAAAATTTTACTGTAGATAAAAACAGGGAAACCGAGCTTGCACTGGAATGGTCCAAAAAGCTGAATGTAAAAGCACCGGGAATCGATACGATTACCGAATCACTTTCAGGTGGAAATCAACAAAAAGTAGTTTTAGCAAAATGGATGTTAAATAAACCTAAAATACTTATCCTTAACGAACCGACTAAAGGAATTGATGTGGGCGCGAAGGTGGAGATCTATAAGCTTATTGAAGATTTCTGTAAGCAAGGTCTTGGTGTTATTATGGTTTCTTCCGAAATGGCAGAGGTAATGTTCACATCCGACCGTGTACACGTAGTTTATAACGGTGAAATAAGGGCTGAGTTTACAAAAGAAGAAGTGACACAGGAAAAAATACTGCAAAGGGCTATGGGGGAATAGAATATGGAAACAGTACAAAATACAAACAAATTTATTCAAAGAATGAAGTTCGTTATAAAGGACTACGCTTCCGAGATCAGTATACTATGTGGTCTGATTATTCTTTGTGCAATTCTGAGCATTGCGTCTCCGTACTTTCTTCAGGTACAAAACTTTTTGAACATCGGTGTGTATATTTCGGTAGCGGGCACGATGGCCGCAGGGCTGACAGTGGTAATGCTTATGGGGTGTATGGATCTGTCCCAGTATTCGGTTATGGCGGCTATTGGTATGATGGTCGCTATACTGTTAAATAACGGCGTTAACGCAATTTTATGTATTTTTATTGCAATTGCAACAGGAGCATGTGTAGGCTGTCTTAACGCTTTTGCTGTTACAAAGATGAATATTGTTCCAATGATTGCTACAATCGCAACGCAGCTAATGGCACGTGCAGTTGCTTTTCTGTCTACAGGCGGCAAATACCTGAATATTAAAAATGCTGTATTTAAAACCATTGGATTTGGTGATTTCCTTGGTGTTCCGATTCTAATTTGGGTATTAATCATTTTTAATGTGTCGCTGGCATTTATTTTAAAAAACACGTCCTTTGGCCGAAAAGTATATGCAGTGGGCGGCAATCCAACGGCATGTAAACTATCGGGTATTAATGTAAATAAAATGCGTCTGGTAGGCTACATAATAAGTGGAGCGTCGGCGGGCATAGCTTCAATACTGTCAATCAGCCAGGTCAGTGCCGCTCTTCCAACAGCAGGTTCCGGCCAGGAAATGGATTGCGTGGCAGCCGTATTTTTGGGTGGCTTAAGCCTGGGTGGAGGTAAAGGTCGTATTGTCGGTACCTTTATTGGCGTTACGCTTATTGCGGTGCTCATGAATGGCATGACATTACTGAGTTTAGATGCGTACTATCAGATCTTTTTGAAGGGTTTTGTACTTTTGCTGGCAGTATATCTGGATCAGGTAAGACAAGCAAGAAACAGGCTTTAGACTGGAGTATTATAATGAAATTTATGATCGGTTACCAGCTTACGGAAAATCAGGATTTTGTATCAGAAATTATTCAGAATAAAAGCCATATTTATGAGGTTTATTTCTCGTGGGGAAAGATGCCTAACGGGAGAAATTCGGTATTGATAAACAAATCTTTTACTCAGATGGAAGCCCAGGAACGGTTAGTGGATGACCTTAAAATCTTGAGTAAAAATGGCATTGCTTTAAATCTTTTGCTTAATGGGAATTGCTACGGCAGACTCAGCCTGGCAAAGAGTTTTTTCCAGGAGGTGGGAGATACAATTGATCATATACAAAACCGGTTTTCTCTTGTCTCAATTACCACTACGTCTCCTATACTTGCTCGTTTTGTAAAGGATAATTTCTCCCAATTGGAAGTACGCGCTTCTGTTAATATGGGTATTGGAACGATACGCGGCATGGACTATGTGGGTGACGTTTTTGACGGCTACTATATGCAGCGGGAATACAACAGGGATATAAGCCATATAACACAGCTTAAAAAATGGTGCGCCGCAAACCGGAAAAAGCTATATCTATTGGCAAACAGCGGATGCCTGAACAACTGTTCAGCTCATGTTTTTCATGATAATCTTGTCTCCCACGAGACAGAGATTTCCCAGATGGACAATATAACACACTTTACCGGGATTTGTTGGGATTATCTGAAGAATAAACACAGATGGATTTCACTTATTAGAGATACAAGCTATATACGTCCTGAAGACATTGGCCTGTATGAGGGATTGTTTGATGCCGTTAAACTTGCAACCCGAGTCAATAACAACCCAATTAGAGTTTTGAAGGCTTACATAAATGGTTCTTACAGGGGAGCTGTTACTGAGCTGTGTGAACCGGATTTCTCAAGTACTCTGTACCCATTTATTTTAGACAATATTAGCATGGATGGGTTTGGAGAACATGTGCTAAGATGCGAAAAGAACTGTGAAAACTGCAGTTATTGTGAACATATGCTTGAAAAAGCTCTTATTGATTTATCGAATAAATATTAGACGTAACAGTAATTTCTTTGTAAATATAAAAAAGGAGAAGTACATAAAATGCTGACAAAGGAAATGATAAAAAAAGTTGCCATGGAAGCTGGCGCTGATGCGGTAGGTTTTGGAGATCTGAACAGATTTGACGGCGCTCCACCAGACATGGACCCGCGTTATATATATCCAAAAGCGAAGTCTATTATCGGTTTTCTTTTTCGTATGCCCAGGGGTGTGCAAAGAGGGGTTGAAGAAGGAACACAGTTTTACCAGTACCCGTCACTGGCTTATGGGGGAATAAACGAGGTATTTGCTCCCACTGTATTATATCAGGTAGGCAAGCTTATAGAGGATCACGGCTATGAGGCCGTGGTATACCGAAATACAGGTGCAAGAGGTAAAGTATCCGATATGACCGGTGAAGAAGGGCCCACCCTTTCACCGGAGGAACAGATTGCTTTTGATGATAATGAAAAGGATGATTTGGAAATTGATATAACCAGAACTGCATCAAAGACACCCCATCATCGCAGTGTT
>JAAYBO010000123.1 GCA_012730095.1 Clostridiaceae bacterium | reverse complement strand
TTTTGCTCAAACAGTCGACTTGCTTGTCCTCGCTCTGACTGTACATCTCTATGCTGCATTTTCGCTATAGTTTCCTTTTATTGTACAATAGTTCCTCTAATTAGCGGGTGATTCGGGCGTTTTCGGTTACACCGGGCGGCATGCTCCAACGCCCTGCTGCTTACAGGCAAATAGGGAGCGGGTTAATGAGCGGCCCGGTATATGGAGACCTCTCAGCAGAAATAAAAAGAACCTAAAGCGTGTTATCGTTATGTGCTTTGTCGCACAAGTAAACGAAACACCCGAAGCAGGACCCGCAGGAATAATACCAAATAAACAGCGGGTGATTCGGGTCCTGAAACAGGACCTGCGGGAATAGTGTATAGTAAACTTCTCATAATTAAGATTCAAGCAAAAGCCACATAATAAGAGCGTCTTCGCCGTCCTCGCGGTAATAACCCTTCCTGAGCCCCTCAGTTTTGAAACCGAACCGTTTATATAATTCAATTGCCTCAAAGTTGCCCGTTCGGACCTCGAGCGTCATAGCCTTAAGATTCATTTCACGGGCTTTTTCAATTAAAAGCCGTACCATTGTCGAAGCAATATTCCTTCTGCGGTGCTTTGGATCAACCGCTATGTTTGTAATATGCGCTTCGTCGATAATAAGCCACATGCCGGCATATCCGACTATTTCCTGTTCGATAACGGCAACAATATAAAATGCAATAGGGTTATTAAGCTCTTCATTAAACATCGCTGTCGACCATGGCAGCGAGAAAGAGCGGGATTCAATTTTAACAACCCCGTTAATATCTTTAAAATCCATTTTTCTAAATATAATGCCGTCTTTTTCGTACATACAACAACCCTGCCGCCGGCTAATTTTTCCCTGTATTTTAATATATATCAGGTCTTTTCCCTCAGCCTCTCCGCCTGAGATTTCCTTAAATAATTCGGAGCAGCTTTGAAAGCATCCGATACCTGGCCTTGGCCGTAGAGCAGCCATGCAAGCCTTGCCACAGCCGCAGCTCTTGGAGTAAATAATTCATCAGGTGCAAAATAGGCCCTAAAGCCCTGATTTGCGAAAAAATCCCTGTAAATCGGAACAGCGTCACCGACAAAATGTACATCTGAATCAAGCTTTTTGAGATTTTCAGCCAGGGCTTCAACGGAAACTCCGGCGTCGGGATAAAGAACTTCTATTGAATCCGAGTTGATTTTGTATATTCCGGTATAGACCTGACGGTTTCTGGCATCCATTATCGGGCATACCACCCCTGACTGTTCACTTATTGTAAATGCCAGAGACATAAGGCTTGACACCTCTACAACGGGTACGTTCAGCGCATATGCCATCGCTTTAATTGTAACCACTCCAATACGGAGCCCAGTAAAAGAACCGGGACCATTAGCAACAGCAAGCAGATGTATGTCCTGTTTATTCATATCAAGCATATCAAGCAGTGCCTCTATCATTGGGATAACTTTTTGAGAATGGGTTTTCCCATGCCTGAGACAGATTTCTCCTGTTAAAAAACCATCCTTTGCCACAGCCGCCGAAGCAGTCGCGCCGGACGTGTCCAATGCCAGTATATTCATATGGATTCCAGCCCCCTTATTGTTATTATTCGTTGTTCAGGATTATCATCGGTCCTCTGAAGTTTGATCCATATAGTGTTATCAGGCAGCATATTTTTAATCAGATCAGCCCATTCTATTATGCAAATATCCCCTTTGTACAAGTATTCTTCAAACCCTATTTCAAAAAGATCATCTTCATCATTTACCCTGTATACGTCAAAGTGGTGAAGAGTCACGCTGTTACTCTCGTAGCTGTGAACAATATTGAAAGTGGGGCTGGTAACATGTTCACCAATTTCAAGCCCCATCGCCACACCTTTTACAAAAACTGTTTTACCTGTTCCCAAATCTCCTTCAAGCGCAATGATATCGCCGGGTTTAAGCAGTCTTGCCGTTTTTTCCCCAAGCTTAATCGTATCAATCTCGTTAAATGTAATAAATTCTTGCATAGCTATATCTCCGCAATAACGTTTCGAATTATTATCCATTATAATACAGAAAAATAAAAAAAACAGCAAGTTGTAGGTATCAGTTGCTGCGATAAAATATAGTTTATGTCAATTTACATAGATATATACTATAATAAGCGTACCGCAAACGGATTTGAATTCTGCAAAAATATAATCGCTATTTTTTTATCAGATTACCCGAATCGTCGCGGATAAGGCCAAATATTTTTATCATAATTTCCGGTACTGGGATTCCAAGTATAATTAAATTTTGAATTATGCTTAAGCCTTCTGTGCCTATCAGGTAAACATACATCGCCGTCGTAACCGCTCCCTCCACACGTATGCTTAATCCACCGTCCGATGTAAACATGGCGATTAAATACTCAAGAAGGATCGTAACCATGATTAGAACCAAATACATAAGCTTTTTCACAATTCCCTTTATTGCAATTCTATAATTATAACCCCCATCGCGCAGCATTCCGCATAAAACACCGGTTATATAATCCAATACGATAAAAACCGCTAAAATAACAAAAACCTCATCTATGGACTGAGATATATATGAAAGCAATAGTACGATACCCCCTAAAAAGGCTTTTGTTTCAAACGCTTGAGTCAATCCATGCACAACTGTCGCCTCCCTTCACCAAAATAGTACAATTAGTGTACACAATGACTGTCACTTTATTGTTTCTGTTTTATTATATGCATGGAATGAGAATGCGGACAATTTGTAAAAAAGGGCCGGATAATTCCGGCCCCTGAGGAATGTGAGTAAAACCAACTTATGACTGTTATTGATCAAATTATTTTGCTGTCAGCCATTCATCATACTGTCTCTGCATTTCAGCAATAAGATCGTCTACGCCTGCGGCTTTCAATTCGGCTTCGAACTGTTTTACTGTCGGTTCAACTTCAACCGAACCTGTGAACAGCTGCTTGTAATATGCCTGAACTACATTTTTGCATGCGGAAATCTGGGTTTCAACATTGGTTTTGTCAAATACAAAACCAAGACTGTTCAATGCAAGACCCTCATCGTTGTATGCAAGGAATTTTTCCCACTTCTGCGGATCTTCATTGCTCATAAGGTAATCTTTAAACTGATCTCCGAACTTCCACCCATGGCCGGGATTGTATCCCGAATTAGCCGGGTCGATTAATTCGATAACATTATCGGAAAGCTTTTTGTAATGTACATCTTCAAGACCGTAGTTCAAAAGGTTCTTCACATATTTATCGGTGTAAAGAAGCTCTATAAAACGGAAAGCCTTTTCAGGATTCTTCGAGCCTGCGGGAATCGCAAGCAAAGCACCCGTAGTTTCCCTGTTTGACATAACAGGCCTGGTTACATCGATCTGTACCCAATCAATGCCTGTGCTGGCAACAATCTCGTCATCTTTACCGGGCTTCAGCGATTGAGATGCCGCAAAGTATTTGCCTGATTTCATAAGTTCAAGCTGGTTTTGCATTGTGGCTGCGTCCTGATGGATATAACCGTTGTTGAACCAGTCTCTCATCGTATTGTAATATTCGATGCTTTCAGGCGCGAGGAAGTTGTTTATTATTGTATTGTTCCTGTTGTCTGGATAAAGAGCCCCCGGAACATCATCATCACTGATGCGATCCCAGTCAAGCAGCTGGAACGGGGCATCCATTGTTGCGATACATAGAGGGGTAATTTCAGGTTCATTGTCCTTAACAATTTTCAGAAGCGGTTCAATTTTTTCATAAGAATCAATACCGGTTACATCCATATTGTATTTATCGACAAGATCCTTTCTAACCAGATATCCCCAATTATGTACCTTTTCCTTGTTCGTGGGAACGGCATAATTCTTGCCGTTGAGTGCCGAACCGTTAAGGAAATCCTCACCAAGTATCTGCTTTATTGCAGGGTATTTTTCAATATATTGATTTAATTCGGTGAAATACCCTGATGCAGCATTAACATAGTAGTTAGCTGCCCAGTTCGCGGTAAACACGATATCGATAGCTTCACCGGAAGCCAGCGCGGTGTTTACCTTCTGGTCATAATCGTCACCCCACCCAAATACATTTAGATCAAGAGCAACATTCAGCTTGTCTTTCAAATATTTGTTTGCTTCTTCTAAAACCTTCGGTGTATCGGGTTCCTGCCTGTTACCAACCAAATACATTTTGAGAGTGACAGTTGGCTCAGTCGGTGCTGCGGGTGTACCATCAGATGGCTCTGTGGTTCCGGTACCTGTCGGCGAAGGAGTCACACAGCTGGTTAGAGTGAGACTGAATACCAATACCATTACCAGAATCAGTCCCCAAATTTTTGTTGTTTTAGGCATAATAATCCCTCCTTGAATTATATGTTTATGTGAACCGGTAAACCGGTTTCATCCTTTTACCGCTCCTATTGTCAACCCTTTTATGAAATATTTCTGGAAAAACGGATATGCAAAAATAATCGGGCCAATAGATATAACCGCTATTGCCATCCTGGCTCCTTCGCTGGGCAAATCGGCCAGAACTTTGCTGGATTCGGCAAACTGGGCGCTTCCGCTGGCAAGGTATTGTATCATGTTTAATGTTTGGTACATCAGGTACTGTACATTATACAGTTTACTGTCGGTTACAAATACAAGCGGCAGCCACCAGTCGTTCCAGTAACCAAGTGTACAGAAAAGCCCTATCGTAGCAAGGCCTGCACGGCACAATGGCAGCACAATCACAAAAAATGTTCTGAATTCACCTGCCCCGTCAATTTTGGCTGATTCAATAATTGACTCGTGTATAGTCGTTTTAAAGAATGTTCGCATTATCATCATATACCAGGCATTCATCAAATATGGAACAATTAATATCCAAATCGTGTTTTTTATATTTACAAGCTGGGTATACACCATGTACCACGGAACAAGTCCCCCGCCGAAGATCATTGTAAAGTACGCAAAGAATGAAAAGAAGTTTTTATATTTGAAGCTCTGCCTCGACAGAGGGTATGCGTAAAGGCAAATAACCATGAGGCTTAACAGTGTTCCGACAACCGTTACAAAGATTGAAACTCCATATGCCCTCCAGATAACGTCCCCTGCCGTAATTACATAATCATATGCTTTCAATGACAGTTTTTGCGGGAAGAATGTATAACCGTTCACAAGGATCTCTTTTTCTTCAGTCAGTGAAATCATTATAATAAGCAGTATGGGCGCAATGCAGATAATTGCACATAATGCAAACAATATATTTAATAGAATATTGCTTACCGGTGATATACGGTTACTGGTATTTGTTTTAAAGCGGTGTTCATCCTCTATTATAATATCAGGGTTTTGGACACTTATATCTTCCGCCATATTTTGCCTCCTAAAACAGTGCCTTGTCTTTATCTATTTTTCGCACAATATAATTTGCTGTAAAAACCGTAATACATCCGACCACGGCCTGGTATGTACCCGCTGCTGTGGCCATCGAAATATTGTTTGTATTTCTTAATGCCCTGTATACATAAGTATCAATAACATCGGTAACAGGATACAATTGCCCGCTGTTTCTTGGAACATTGTAAAACAATCCAAAATCGGCATTAAAAATTCTTCCGACAGCAAGCAGAGTCATAATAATCATAAGAGAACGCAGAAGCGGAATTGTTATATACCACACTTGCTGGAATTTCGAAGCTCCATCAATCTCTGCCGCTTCATAGTATTCGCCGTCAATTCCTGTGATGGCTGCAAGATATACAACTACGTTATATCCGGTATATTTCCACAATTGAAAGAATGTAAGTATAAACGGCCAATACTTCGGTTCAAAATACCATTTGACAGGCTCCATGCCAAGACCGGCTATTATTGTTTTGTTTATAAAACCGCTTTCGATGCTGAATAACGAATATGCCAGATAGCTTACTATGATCCATGAAAGAAAATACGGCAGAAACATCACGCTTTGATATAGCTTTGCAGTTCTTTTATTCGTGATTTCATTCAGAAGAATTGCAAATGTAACCGGAATTATAAGCCCAAGTATTATAAAAGCAAAATTATAAAGTATTGTGTTTCTTGTTATTTGATATGCATAAGGCGTTTTAAAGAAAAACTCAAAATTCTGAAATCCTATCCATTCACTTTTAATTATGGAAGAAAAAAAGCTTCCATGGAACCTGTACCTCTTAAACGCGATAATAACCCCAGCCATAGGAATATAATTGTTTATTATTAATATTATAACTCCGGGCATCAGCATGATAAAAAGAGGAAGATTTTTTTTGACCTCATGTAAAAATCCTTTGTTTGTTGACGCACTGATAATTGTCGTGTTGCTCCGGGTCATTATTTACCACACCTCTGATTTTGATTATTTGAAATATTCCTGTGCCGCTTTAAAAAAATTAATGATAAGTAATGTCTGAGTAGTATCTATTCTAACAGAATTATTTTTTTCATAAATAGAACATATTGAATTAACTTGTAATATATTGACTTGTTGCAGACATAAAATTGTACAACAAAATAATCCACATTGTATGACAAATTTTTTGATAAGATTTGAAATATTAATGCATATCCCTGTATTCGGTTGGTGTTAAGCCTTCATATTTTTTAAACAGACGGGAGAAATAATGCGCATCCGGAATTCCTACTAATTCAGCAATTTCATATGTTTTATATTTTGGATCTTTTAAAAGCTCTTTTGCTTTTTCTATTCTCAGGCCATTCAGGTAATCTACAAAATTTTTACCAAGTTCTTTCTTAAACATCCTGCTTATGTAACATGAACTTACAAAAATCTTTTCGGCAACCTCATTCAGCGTTATCTGCTCGGTATAGTGTTCGTTAATGTAATCAATTGCTTTTCTAAGCACCATCTTAATGTTTTTATTATTATAATTGTTTATTTTTGCCGCTATGCTTAATGAAACCTCCTTCAGAAGGTAGTTCAGCTCGTCTATCGTTTTAGATTTGGTAATAATTTCGTGAAGGCTGGGTATATTTATGCTCTCCGGTTTTTTCCCATTATCAGCTTCTGCAACGGATAAATGCATATTGTTTATATATGTGATTATACTTAAGTAAAAAGTTTTCAGGTATTGCGCATCAATATTGTCAACGCTTCCAATAGATTCGAATATATCTTCAAGCCTTTTGTTAACTATGCTTTCATTGCCAGTTTTTATTCCCTCAATCAGCATCTTCCGGTACTTTTCAAGCAGGGAATAGTCCTTATACCTGAAAAAGCCGTTAAGATCACTATGGAAAATTATCGAGTTGCTGCCAAGATAAAATTTGTATTCAAGCGCTTCCCTGCACTCGTTTAGCTTCTCCGGAAGCTGCATAATACCTCTTCCGTCGGAGCTTACCGCAACGGATATTGTGAATCCAAAGCAATTTATCACCATGTTCTGTAAATAAGCGCATTTATTGTTAATTATTTCATTATAATTGGATTCGTCATCGGAAAGCTGAAGAATAAAAGCCGTGCTGTTATCATTCAAAGATACGCTTGTCAGTTTGTAACTGTCTTTGAAAACCTCCTCAAATATATTGATAATTCCGAACTGGTACAGGTGCATGTTCCCTCTGCTGTGGCTTTTATCTTCGTCATCGTCGATTTCAGCCGTAAGCAGAATAAAGCGTCCTATTTCAATACCAAGAAGGCCCGCCCTTACCGTAATATCGTCCCTGTTTGTATTGATTTCATACAATATGTCATATAAAAATTTCTCTCTTAACACCGGAATGTTTTGTTCAAAAAGCCGTCTTAGCTTATCCATTTCCTCAGTCCTGTTTCTTTGGGTCTTCAACTCGCCGACAGCTCTTCTTACAACCTCGGCCAGTTCCTCTATCCTTGACGGTTTAAGAACGAAATCAAACGCTCCAAGCTTTATTGCCTCCTGCACATAATCAAAATCCCTGTATCCGGTAAGAATAATAATTTTGCAGTTTGGAATATAGCTTTTCACATCACGTATCATATTAAGCCCGTCCAATTCAGGCATACGGATATCGGTAATCAGGATATCGGGGCGGTGGGCCTCAATAAGGTGTTTACCTTCTTCGCCGTCCGAAGCTTCCGCGCATACGGTGCAGTCGAACTGCTTCCAGTTTATTATGTTTTTTAAGCCTTTGCGTATTATTGGCTCATCATCAATTATTATAACCTTGAACATAATATCCCTCCGCAGGCTGATCCCAGTTTAACGGTATATTTACTATAACTCTTGTGAAGCTTCCCTGTTCACTTTCAATCTTCACCCCGTATCTATCTCCATAAAACAGTTTTATTCTCCTGTTCACATTTTCTATACCTATGCTTTTTCGGCGTTTGCCGGTAAGTGTCTTAAAATACGAGTCGTTATCCATTGACAGCATCCTGTTAAGCGCGGACAGCTCTGCTCCGCCTATACCCGGACCGGAATCCATAACAATAATAACAAGCATATCGCCTTCAATAAATGCCTTAAGTGATATCGTGCCTTTTCCGCGAAGCCTTTCAATCCCGTGATAAACCGCATTCTCAACAAGGGGCTGTATTAAAAGCCTCGGAATTTTAACCTCTCCTGCGCCGTCCGAAATCTCTTTTTCAAATTCTATTTTATCCTCGAAACGTGCCTTTAGCAGAGAAATGTATTTATCTGAATATCTGAACTCCTCCTCTACCGTAATTAACCGGTCATCCCTGCCAATACCCGCTTCCATTAAGTCGGATAAATCGGTAACAATTTTACTTATTTCGGGTACATTATTTAGTTGTGCCATCCAGTTTATTGATTCAAGCGTATTAAAAAGAAAATGAGGGTTTATCTGTGACTGCAGGGCCTTCAGTTCGGCCTCCTTCCTGGTTATCTGTTCCCGGTAAACCCATGTGACAAGATGGTTTATTTCCCGTGACATTTCATTAAATGTCTGGTTTAAAAAACCTATTTCATCATCACGTTCATCATCAATATAAACAATCCTGTTATCCTTCTGAACCATCTTCATTCCTTTTACCAGCCTGTTTATGGGGTTAATAAAGCCCATTGCAATGGCAAGGTTAAACATCGATAAAATTAACACGGTGATAACAGACAGCAGGATAATGTTCCTGCCGAGAGCATTTGCATCACGAAACAGCTCGCTTAAAGGAATGTATGTTATCACCTTCCATCCGGTATCGCTTATCGTTGTGTGTGAAACCATCGCCTTTAAGTCGTTGTCAATACGGCTGTCCCGTTCGTTTTGCAGGTTTTTCAACCGGCCTGAGTTAATAAACCAATCCTCATTATTTCTGCTTGCAATAAGCTCATTTCTGTCTGAAACAATTACGATATTCTGCATGCTTTTTGTAAGACCTTTATAAACCGTTTCTAAGAATTCCTTTTTTACAAGGATAACCTGAAGCCCGATCTCACTAAAATCATCCTGGTTATAAATGGTGCGGACAAGGTATATATAATTAACGCTCCCATCTTTACTATCCGTATACCATGTTGTTTTCCCTTCATGCTGCCTGGCTTTTTCCAGTATATCCGCATACGGAAGTATAGTTCTGATGCTGGAGCTTCTGGAATTATCGTCGGCATAAAAAAACTTTCCTTTATTGCTTATTATGGCAATGGATTGAACTTCCGGCCTTGATAAGACAAGCTTTTTTATCGTGTTGCTTATTTCATTTTCCGCTTCATAATCTATAAGCGGATTTATTCCTCTCTCCTGGTTTAATATGTTGTATATCTTTTTATCATACAAAAGATCCTGGGAGATTACATTCAGGTTATTTATAAAATCCTGAAACCTGAGTTCAATCATTTGAAGCATGTCCTGGGCATAATTCATTGAAATTCTCTTTACAGTTTCCTCTGAGCTGCGGTAACTTAAAAAACCCATAAAAATCATCGGAATGATAATCTGGATATAAAAAGCCAGTAATAGTTTTTTCTTTATTGACAAATCCTTATAGAATTTTAATATTTTTTTCTTCATCGTACCTGCCGGCCTTCCCGTGATATAGATTTCAGAAGCCAACCCTATTCATTTCAAGTGCATCACTGAAAATCAGCTTAATGTGGATTTACCAGTAAAAATGTGCAGCTTTCGATTTCAATGAAGAATATACCAATATTATTTGGCAAGCAAGCCTGCGGTGACAGCCTTATCCCACAGCTCATCGACTCCCATTTCACCTTCGAGCATATAGGGCATATCTGCCGCTATAACCTCTTCCCAAACGGTTCTGTCGACAAAACTGTCCGGAGGACCAACAAACTGACGGCTGTTGTTTATAAGCAATTGCCCTTTTCTCGTAAGCCTGTTGTAATTTATTTTGTAGTCTCTTATATCAACGCTGCTGAGCATGCCTGTCTGTTCGGCAAATACAGCCGCTGTTTCCTTTGATGTCAGCATTTTTAAAAGATCAACGCAAGCCTCTCTTTTGTCCGAATTATAAGCCTCACTGCTTATATGAAAACATCCGTTTCCAATACCATAGATCATTATACGCGGTGGAGACTTCCCTCCTTCAATATACGGGAAATGAACAATATCTACGGAATCATCACTGTCTTTGAAATTTCCTATGAACCATGAACCCTGAACAATCATCGCGGCTTTTTTCTGCTGGAACAGCAGGTTTCTTTCATGGTTCGTCATTGTAAAGCATTCCCCGGGGAAAGCTCCCATTTTATACAGTTCACGCGTTAATTCCATTGCTTTTTTAAAGTATTCCCCTGCTTCTTCTGCAGAAGGGTTTTCAATAATATCCTTTCCCGCCAGAACTGAAAGGATGTTTTGATACAAATATGTCCCTTCAGCAAGTGAATTATATGCAATGGGAATAATTCCATTCTCCCTGAAAATGTCAACTGCACGCTTTAAGTCGGCATAAGTTTCTGGAATAGGCGCACTACACTGCTCAAAAAGATCTTTATTTATAAAAAGTGCTTCAAATATCGTTTCAAAAGGAAGCCCGTAAATTTTTTCTTCATAAGTTGTATACATCCACATACTGCTTTTAAAATTGTTTTTCCATTCCGGGTTTTCATTCATTAAACCGGTTAAATCCGCTACTTTTTCCGCTTTGATAAGGGCACGTATATCCGAGCCGGGCCATAGCCCAAACACATCCGGGCTGTTTCCCGACGCAAAATCTGTTTTTATCTTTGGCAGGAAATCTTCTCCGAACAGTGATTCATTTATTATTTCTATGTTCTGGTTTTCGTTTGTATACTTAACAAACAGGCTTTGCAGCGTTTCGGCTTTTGAGTCGACACCGCCCCAACTGCTAATAAAACGCAGCGTAATTTTATCCGCTTCGTTTTCTTTTTCCCGGCTTATTTGTAAGGTCTCTTCACCGATGGTGTTTTTGCAGGATGCTGCCAATAAGAATATTAAAATGAACAACAGCATAATAATGCGCTTTTTTAGCCTCATATCCCCTGCCCTCTGGCACCGATTCAATATTACCCGGCTATTTCCATTTTGTTCTTTTATTATACAGCATTCAGGGCCTGCATTCAATTCTATTGAAAATACCCGAAGCAGGACCCGCAGGAATAGTGTTCGGCGAACTATTGTACAATAACGTCAACAAAGAGCTTCATTTGCAAGAGCTGTATAGTTCAGCTCGGGCAAGTCGAAACTCACAAAAATGCTTTGAAAAATTTTTGCAGGAAGCACTTTTGCTCAAACAGTCAACTTGCTTATCCTCGC
>JAAYBO010000122.1 GCA_012730095.1 Clostridiaceae bacterium | reverse complement strand
TTCTTGACGAATATGGATACAGGCTTCAGCGTGTTTACGGTGAAAGTCCGTTGAGCATAAAACTTACGCTTGATTACCATATGCAGAAGTTAGCAGAAGAAGTAATGGATAAAATGGTTGTATCGGGTGCTGTTGTTATTATTGACATATTAAGCGGGGATATACTGGTATTGGCAAGCCGGCCCGGATTCAATCCCGAAGATGTTTCAGCATACCTCAATGATGAAGCACAGCCGTTGTTTAACAGGGCAATCGCAGGTTATACGCCAGGTTCAATTTTTAAAGTGATTACCGCGGCCGCAGCATTGGAGAATAACTTTAACACCGCTCAGACTTTCGAATGCCCCGGTTTTGTAACAATAGGAGATCAGGTTTTTAGATGCTGGATTTTTAATGAGGGAAGCCACGGAACAATGGATTTAAAGAACGGGTTTGCCCAATCATGCAACAGCTTTTTTATTCATTTGGGAATACATCTCGGCAGTGAAAAAATGATTGAAACCGCAAAGGAATTTGGGCTTGGTTCAGTAACGGGAATAAACTCTCAGAGAGTATCGGAATACCCGGGACTGCTTCCAAAGCCCTCCGAACTTGAGAATGACGGAAGTATTGCAAACCTTGCAATTGGACAGGGGAAAATATTGATTACTCCTCTGCAGGCCGCAAGCATTGCCGCGACGATAGCTAACGGCGGTATTCGCAACAGCGTGAATCTGGTGGATTGCATTGTTAATAAAAATGGAGATATCATCAGGGATTTAAAGAAAAAGGAATGGAAACGGGTTATTTCAAGGGATACGGCAAATAAATTAATGGAAATGATGTCGGCTACGGTAAACATTGGAACAGGTTACCGGGCGGATATCGGTGGATACGGCGGGTCCGCGGGAAAAACCGGAAGCGCGGAAACAGGTATGTTTGAAGACGGGAAAATGATTATACATGCCTGGTTTACCGGTTTTTTTCCGTACGTTGAACCCAGATATGCAATGTGTGTGTTTGTTGAAGACGGAACAGGCGGCGGAACGTCAGCCGCACCCGTATTTGCGGAAATAGCCTCAAGAATAATGGAATGGGAAGAAATACGCTGAATAAGTTCAGACAAAATTTTTCCGATGTCGTATTTGATGGTAGAAAGGTATGTTGATGAGGTGATATGCTGTGGAAAAAAGACTATACCGCAAAACACGCGACAGGGTATTCGGAGGAGTATGTTCAGGCTTATCGGAATACGCTCAGGTAGATAAAGGCCTTCTACGATTCCTAACGGTTGTCGCTATTTTGGTTACCGGAGTTTTTCCTGGTTTGATTGCGTACATTGTATGTGTCCTTATAATCCCTGCGGAAGAGGCGGTTTTCAAAGACGAGATGTATAGAGAAACCACAGGAGAAAAAGGGGAACAAAAGCATTCGAACCCTGAAAATACACGAATGGTTATCGGAATTGCGCTGATATTAATAGGTGCCATTACTCTTGCTAAACTTTTGTTTGACTGGGTAGATTTCAGATACGCATTCCCCGCGGCTCTTGTTGTTTTAGGCGCGGTGCTTGTCTACCAAAACAGGAGGAACAGTTAATGAAAAAGGGTAATGTAATAGGCGTTATTCTTATTTTTATTGGTATTGCCTGGATCATACGCCAGACAGGCGTAATTAATATAAACTGGATGGCTTCCGTTAAGGTGTTGTGGCCTATATTCCTTGTTTCAATCGGAATAAGCCTTTTGGCAAGACGCAGAAATTGGGTCGTAACATCTGTATGGATCTTAACTTTTGTTTTGTTTATTGGGTTTGGAGTATATAAAAGAAATGAAACCGGACGTATCTTTGAGATTGAAAAACAATTCGGAATTGACAAAAGCCCGATAGTGTCGGTTAAAAAACAGCCCTTTACGTCGGAAATACCTTTACCAAAGGAGGCTGAAAAGGGCAGGCTGATACTTCAGCTTGGCGGTGTAAACCTTAACATTAAGGAGGGAAATGACAGCTTGTTTATAAAAACAGGCTCGAATATACCTAACCTGCAGCAGCGCCTGGCCGAAGGGAAACAAACTGTTCTTGAGTACAGCCATAAACAATTTAATGCCGGAAATGCCATAAGGAATATGGATCTGGAAATGAACCCGGATTTAGTTTGGGAGGTGGATGCAAATCTTGGAGTAGTTGACGGGAAAATGGATTTTTCAAATATTCCCGCAGAGGCAATAACACTTCAGTTGGGCGCTGGTGAAATGGCGCTTTCTATTGGCGATAAACAGGCACATACGAAGGTTACACTCCGCGCGGGTGCTTCCGATGTTGACATTTATGTCCCTTCTCAGGCCGGGCTGATGGTTAAATCTGGAAATATTCTGACAGATCTATCTTTCCATAATTTATCATTAACGGCAAAAGACGGAGTGTATGTGTCAGAGAACTATGATAACTCCGATCAAATAATAGAAATAGATGTCGTATCCGCACTCAGTGCCGTTCAAATCTTTGGAAAGTAAAAAACATAACAGCGGCAATTGTATTGCATGCTTAAAGGCAACAATAAACTTAGCTCCGCTCAGGTGGCAATCATCGCGGCTGTCATTACGGTAATTGGCGATTTTATCGCGCTTATGGCTGCTTTGGCTGCTCAATTCATTTCTGAAAATAATATTTCCTGAAAAATAGAGATATATTTTGTCTTATAATGCTTAAAAATAAGCGGGTTTTGGATTATAGCATCGAAATCAACTGGAAAAAAAACTTGCAACATGATGAATTTGGAAATATAATGTTTGTAAGAATTATACAGAAGGAGGTACTTTCGAGTGACTAACCAAATTCGAATTTTAGTAGCCGACGATAATATAGAATTCGGTGAAATCGTATGTGATTATCTGTCTAACTGCGATGATATCGAAGTAATCGGCAGGGCGGAAGATGGGCTGGAAGCTATACAATTAATTAATGAGTTGAACCCTGATATTGTTATCCTTGACATTATAATGCCGCATATGGATGGTTTGGCTGTACTTGAGCATTACTATAAGGTTCCGGCTTCTGAAAAACCAATGTTTATTATTTTATCCGCCGTTGGCCAGGATAAAATTACACAGCAGGCCGTAAGCCTTGGTGCGGAGTATTATATTGTGAAGCCATTTGATCTTGAAATACTGGTTGAGAGGATACGGCAGCTTAAAAAAGGAGATATTCTTATAAACCGTTCGGATAGTGTGAAGACAGCTCAAAAAAGCAGGGTTAAACCATCCAGTTTGGAAAACCGGATAACGCAAATAATGCGGGATGTTGGCGTTCCCGCACATATTAAAGGTTACCAGTATATGCGGGATGCTGTTATGCTTGTTATTGAAGATATTGAACTAATAAGTTCAGTAACAAAGAGGCTCTATCCCGAGCTTGCCCGCAGGTATAAAACTACGCCGAGCCGGGTTGAAAGGGCTATACGGCACGCGATTGAGGTTGCGTGGACCAGGGGGCAGGTAGATACAATTCATGAATTGTTCGGTTATACTATCAACACCAAAAAGGGGAAACCGACAAATTCGGAATTTATTGCAATGATTGCGGATAAACTTCGCCTGGAAACCAAAGTCAGCTAAATCTTCCCGCTTAAACAATTATTAAAATCAAGATATATACCCCGTCACCTATCAGAGGCGGAGCACATCTTTTGTTTCATTATATTTTTTGCGGTAAGCGATTGGTGGTATGCCATTGATCTGCTTGAACAGTCTCGTAAAATATGAAAGTGTGTCAATACCGATTGCTGCTGCAACTTCCGAAACCGGCATCGAAGTCGTCAGCAGCAATTCCTATATAGATTTTTTCATCAGGAAAATCATTATTTTTGTTAGAAAGCCTATCTAAATAATAAAAACCCCGTTATTTTTTTAACAAAAAACCTTCTATAATATTGCAAAGACGTCC
>JAAYBO010000121.1 GCA_012730095.1 Clostridiaceae bacterium | reverse complement strand
TCACATAATCCGGCAACAGCAATAAAGGCCATAAACACAGGATTGCCGGAAATGCTTATGTTCAGTATAAATCCCGCGTTTGATATGCTTCCGGCCGAAGAATACGTTTTGGATCATATTGATAAAGGTTTTAGTGCGGAATTGTTTCGGGGTGTTGATCCGAAGCGCGCGGAACTATATAAGCTGTGCCAGAAAAAACAAATTGGAATTACGGTTATGAAGACACTTGGCGCCGGCAAATTAATTTCACCGGAACATACCCCGTTTGCAAAGCCGCTTAGCGTGCATCAATGCATTCATTATGCGCTTTCCAGACCTGCGGTGGCAAGCGTAATGCTTGGATGTCAGACATCGGATGAGGTTAGAAACGCTGTTCAGTATTTTGAACTGGATGATTCGGAGAAGGATTATGCCGAAATTATCGGAACAATGCGCAACGATTTTAGAGGAAACTGTGTATATTGCAATCACTGCCAACCCTGCCCTTCGGAAATTGATATTGCTGCGGTCAACAAGTATTTGGACATAGCGCGGTTAGATCCATCGAATATACCGCAGTCGATCCGCTCTCACTATTTTAGCCTCGACCATAACGGAAATGATTGCATTGCCTGTGGAAACTGTGAGAACCGCTGTCCGTTTGGTGTTCCGGTCATTAAGAATATGGAGGAGGCAGAAAAGCTTTTTTGAAAGACTTTTTGACCGGCTGATATGATTTTTTAGAAAGATACAAAAAAAGACTTGGTTAATGCTATAGTTAACGGAGCTTTACAAATGGAGAAAACGGGGAAAATATTAGAGAAAGATTTGTATTGGCCGGTGCATAATTACTTTAAAAAACTTGGCTATGATGTGCATGGAGAAGTTAAAGACTGTGATATAACCGCTTCAAAAGGCGATGAACTAATAATAATTGAGTTAAAGCGCAATTTGAGCATAGATCTTCTTATACAGGCTGCAAAACGCCAGAGGATTACCGAGAGTGTATATATTGCTATACCGAAACCGAAATACAGTGTATACACAAAAAAATGGAAAGATTTATGTTTTATAATCAGAAGACTTGAACTTGGTTTAATAACCATATCGTTAAAAAATGGTGTTGAGCAGGTTAATGTGGTATTTGAACCGTATCCGTTCGATAGACGGAAAAGCATGCGGCTTTCAGGAAGAAAGAGAAGAAATATTATCAGTGAAATAGACGGACGTCATGGAAACTATAATGTTGGCGGAAGCACGCGAACAGAAATAATGACAGCTTACAGGGAGAACGCAGTCCACATCGCATGCTGCTTGAAAAAGTACGGTCAATTATCCCCGCGTAAATTAAGAGAGTTAGGGACAGGTGAAAAGACCCAATCAATACTTTCAAAGAATTTTTACGGTTGGTTTGAAAAAGTGGAAAAAGGAATATATAAATTAAGCGACAGGGGGCACGAAGTATTCGGCAGGTACCCCGAGCTTTCATCATATTATAGTGATATGGTAAAAGACAAGGAAAATGCATAGCCCCCCAATTGCTTAATGTTAATTAACCGGAAATAACTTTTACGTAAAAATTACGGTTTCTTGGCCCGTCAAATTCGCAAAAATAGATTCCCTGCCATGTTCCCAACACCAATCGCCCGTTTTCAATAATGACAGTAACGCTGCTTCCGGTATAGGAAGCTTTTAAATGCGCTGTGGTGTTACCTTCGGCATGCCGGAATTCAGGGCGGTCATGCAGGGTTTTGCTAAGGGCGTACAGCATATCGTTAACAACATCCGGGTCGGCATTCTCATTAATTGTTATGCCCGCTGTTGTATGAGGGCAGAACACAACGCATATTCCATCCTTAATGCCGCTTTCCGAAACTGCCGAATTTACTTTGGAGGTAATATTGTAAAAGCCTTCCGAACCTGTTCTGAGGTTATACCTGAAAACCATGATTTATACTCCTTTCAATGCCAGAAATCCGGACCGAACAACTATTCTGTCATCCCGTTACACTATTGTATACTCTTTTTCGCAGGAGAACAACAGGCACAATAAATGTTCCGCCTGTACTTAAATCCACTGTTCCTGACAATTTTTATTGTTACGGCAGGCGTCTTCGCGGTAAACCTGTTACGACATGTTTCTTTGAATAGCGTATTTAACATTAATTCAAGGCAGGAATAACAATGATAAACGAATGCTGAAAGCGTTCAAAACATGTAAATGTTTCCGATAAAGAAATAGCTGAGCAAATGAAAGCTTTGCTCAAACTTATAAAGCCGATAACTTGCGGCAATTTGTTATGATATGGTATAGTAAAATTAGATTGACAAGCCGTTTTTTTGAATTTGGGAAAAATATTCCGGGAGGTTATCGTTTTGTCGAAAGTGGTACAAAAGAAAAAAAAAGCTAACAGTGTTCATAAAAAAGCCGGTTCCAGGAGAACCGTCCAAGTTTCAGGCAGTAATGGAAATAAAAAAGCGGCCGCCGGCAGCAAATCAAGTTCCAGGAATATACGGCAGCGGCGTGAATTTACAGGTGTAATTCTTATAGCCTTAAGTATTCTTTTTGGGCTGAGTATTTATATGCGTGATATCACCGGTATTGTTGGTGAAATTATACTGCATGTTCTAACCGGATTGTTTGGTTTTGTCGCCTATATTATGCCCCGCTTGTTTTTGCATACGGCATTTTACATATATTCTACCCGCAAAGGCCGCGGGTAAGAAATAAAACGCTTCTTTTTTTCCTGCTTTTTATTATAGTCGGAGCAATCTTCCAGGCGGGTTCATTTAACCAGTCGGATTATGTAAATATGTCCCTGTTTCAATATCTGAAATCCTTTTATCAGGAAGGGCGCGGTATTGTAAACCTGCCATATACGCTTAACGGCGGAGTTATCGGCGGAGTGATCAGCGTGCCGCTTTGTTTCCTGCTTCAAAAAACCGGAACCATTATTGTACTTGCCACATCAGGAATTATTATTGCCATGATAATTACGGAGATTTCAATAAAGAAAACAATTGTCCGCGCGGCCGATAAGGTAAAACAGATTAATATCCCTGTAGTTGATACGTATGATGATGCTGATGCTTATGAACAGGACGAAGCGGTATATCTTAAAGAGCTTGATGAACCAGTCGTGACGGAAAAGCCAAAGAGGGTATTTTCAAAAGGAAAAATAATTGATTTTCCTCTTAACAGAAAACCCTCTGAGCAGAGTGATAGTTTTGCAGCCGAAGAGAAAAAAACAAATGGTTTACAGGAAGCCGCAATGCCAAAGAGCAGAAAAATATCCGGAGCAGCTAATAAAATCGAAAAATCATTAGAAAGTGATGTGAGGGTTAAGCCGATGCAGGGGAAAGAATATCATTTCCCTCCCTTTTCCTGCCTGAAGGCTCCGGGTGATGAAGGTGTGAATATAAGAAAACTAAGGGCTGACGCGCTTGAAAATGCTAGGAAGCTCGAAGAAACCCTAATTAATTTCGGAATCAGCGTTCAGGTGGTTAACGTAGCGGTAGGCCCAGCGTTTACAAGATTTGAACTGCAGCCAAGCCCGGGGGTAAAGGTCAGCCGCATTGTTAATCTTGCCGACGATATTGCATTAAGCCTGGCGGCCCAAGGGATAAGAATCGAGGCTCCCATTCCAGGCAAGGCCGCAGTCGGTATTGAAGTGCCGAACAGTGAAGTGGCGCCGATAAGGCTTAGGGAAGTTCTTGAAACGCCGGACTTTGTGAAATATAAATCCAGGCTTGCAGTAGGTTTGGGAAAAGATATTTCAGGGGAAAATATCATTATTAATCTTGCAAAAATGCCGCATTTATTAATTGCGGGCGCAACGGGCTCAGGAAAGAGCGTTTGCATAAACAGCATAATAATAAGCCTTTTGTACAAGGCAACTCCTGAAGAAGTAAAGCTTGTTCTGATTGATCCCAAAGTTGTAGAACTTGGTGCATATAACGGAATTCCGCACCTTCTTATTCCTGTTGTCACCGACCCTTCGAAAGCTGCGGGAGCGCTTCAGTGGGCGGTACAGGAAATGACAAGCAGGTATAAGCTGTTCGCCGAGAGGGGAGTACGGGACCTTGCGGGATACAATAAGGCTGTTAAAGATGACCCGGAAGCTTTCAGACTTCCGCAGATAGTTATAATTATTGACGAACTTTCCGATTTGATGATGGTAGCACCGCATGACGTTGAGGATTCGATATGCAGGCTTGCCCAAATGGCACGTGCTGCCGGAATGCATCTTGTTATTGCAACACAGCGCCCTTCGGTAAACGTTATAACCGGTGTTATTAAGGCCAATATACCGTCAAGGATTGCATTTGCTGTTTCATCACAGGTTGACTCGCGTACAATTTTAGATATGGGCGGCGCCGAAAAACTTCTTGGTAAAGGTGATATGCTGTATTATCCGGTTGGCACGCAAAAGCCTATCCGCGTAAAAGGAGCGTTTGTTAGCGATCGAGATGTTGAAAGTGTTGTCAATTATGTAAAAAGCCAGGTTACAGCCGAGTATGATGAAGATGTTATCGAAAAAATTACCGCGGCTGAAGATGAACCGGACACATTGGCAATGGATGCGGATGAACTGCTGCCGCAAGCTATCGAGCTTGTTGTTAACTGTGAACAGGCATCGGTTTCCCTTATTCAAAGGCGTTTTAAAGTAGGGTATGCGCGTGCGGGAAGAATAGTTGACCAGATGGCGGAAAGAGGAATAATAAGCGGGTTTGAAGGAAGTAAGCCCCGCAGGGTTCTTATTAGCAAAGAACAGTGGGAGGAAATGAAAATGGGCGGAATGGATAGAAAATAACCTTTTAGATTCCAGCATAAAATACATATTTTTTTTGGAGGATGAGAGATGAACATCCCATTGTTTTTTGTGGCGTTTGTGGCCTGTTTCCTTGCTTTATATATGATGAACCGCTTTATTAAAAAGCCCTCGATATTAATAGGTCTGATTTTGGGCATACAGCTTTTTTCGGCGACGGTGGTTGTTTTTGCCCTTATACAGAACGTTTTAACAATTCCGGAGATTGAACTTCTTGTTATAGCGACAGGGATTGCTTTACCTGCGTTAGTTGTTGCATTTGATCATATTGCTTTTTATCGAAAAAGAAAGAAAATGGGCATAACGATCCCGTTTATTGATAAAAAAGAAAAAAGAGGGAAGCAGGAATCGGACACTTCAAGCTTTCTCAAAAATGTTGAGCTTTGGAAGAGAGAAATCCACGCTATGGATGTATTCCGTTCATTATCTGTCCAGGATGCACGTATTCTGGAGAATATAAAAAAGAAGCTAATAATTATACAGCGTTTGATTAACCTTGAGCGATATGAAACCGCCGCCGATCAATATCGTTTTTTATACGAGATTTTTCCTGATTCCTATGCGATTTGTTATAATGCAGGGTATTTGCATTGTTTCGTCGGCAGATACAGAGAAGCCTACAAATTTCTTAGGAAAGCATATGAATTGGTCAAGCAGGAAAAGCAGTGGGGAAGAGATTTTGAAGATATCGAAAAAGGCCATAAGCACTATCTGCCCGAAGATATGAATCTTGCGATAGAATTTGATATCGGTTATTCGCTTTATAATATAGGGAAATATGAGCATTCAATCCGCCATTTTAAAAAAGTGTTGGAAAAGAAACCGGATTTGACTGTAGCATATAAAAACATTGCCAGGGCTTATCTTAAAATAGGCATGGATGATAAGGCCGTTGAATACCTGGAAAAAGGACGAATGGATGTAAGAGACAGCGATATGCGGATTGTTCTTGGCTCTATTTACTACAGGAAGGGCGACATGAAAAAGGCTATTGAAGTGTTGGATGAGGCGGTTAAAACAGATGAAAAGCAAATCGAAGCATTAAAATGGCGCGGAAAAGCAGCTATCAAGGAAAAAATTTATGACAAGGCTGTTGAATGCTTTAGTACACTTATTGACATGGAGCCTGCCGAAGCTTCCCACTATTATCATCTTGCACTTGCACAGAGATTTATAGGGAAAAATGAAGATGCTTTAAGGACATATGAAGCGGGTATAGCGCAAAACCAAACGAACAACACTCTTCTTTATTACTATGGAACATTGCTTGATGAGGTCGGTAAAAGAGAAAAAGCGGTTGAGGTTTTGTACAAATCTATACAATACGACGAGCCTTTAGAAGACACATTTAACTATCTTGGCGTTTTGCTTGGGCAGATGAAACGTTACAGGGAATCGGTGCAGGTATTTGAAAAAGGGATACGTGTTTTCAATAAATCATATCAACTTCATTTTAACCTTGGAATTGTTTTGGAAATGTCAAGAAGGCTCGAGGACGCGATAATTTATTTTGAAAGGGCGTATGAACTTAACCGTAATGATCCGATGCTGTACTACCATTATTCGGCTGTGCTGCTGAAAAAAAGGGATTACGCAAAAGCGATCAGAATATGCAAGGCGGGGATGTCAAATTACCCTGACGATGCAGAATTGATATACGGATTGTCGAAGGTATATACGCATATGGGCGAAAAGGATATTGCCGTTGATTTGCTGAAAAAAGTGCTGGAACTGGATTCCTCATTCGTTACCCGGATTAAAGAAGATCACGATTTTAAAACGCTTTACCGGCATCCGGGCTATCGCTCGCTTATAGCTTCATGATCCGTAAGTAATGGGTATATAAGTGGAGGTGCTGGCCTATGCAGGAACTGTCAGTAATAAAAAACAGAATACTTAAGGCGCTTTTGGAAAACATACTGCCTTTTTGGGAAAAGCGCATGGTTGACAGCGAATTTGGCGGGTTTTACGGCTTTGCGGCCAATGATTTGAGTGTTGATAAAACTGCGGATAAAGGCTTAGTGCTCAATTCACACATACTATGGGCATTTTCTGCCGCATATTCAGCTTTTAATGATGAAAACCACCGAATAACAGCGGAGCATGCTTACCGTTTCTTAAAGGATGCGTTTTATGATCATATCCACGGAGGGCTGTATTTTACCGTCGATTATAAAGGCTGTCCTGTGAACAGGCAGAAACAAATTTATGCTATTGCTTCAGGCATAAATGGGCTGTCAGAGTTTTATAGGGTGACAGGAAACAATGAAAGTGTTTCAATGGCTGTTGAACTGTTCAAAATAATTGAACAAAACGGTTTTGACAGTAAGAACGGCGGTTATTACAGCACATTCTCGGAAGACTGGAAACCTTCCGATGGCATGATGTTGAGTTCAAATGATATAAATGCGGCGAAGAGCGCGAATACGCATTTACATATTCTTGACGCTTATACCAACCTGTACAGAGTTTACTCCGACGGCTTGCTGAATGAAAAGATTTTTGGACTGATACGGTTAATAATTGAAAAGATGTATGACAAAAGCAGTGGGCATTTAAAGCTATATTTCAACGAAAACTGGATACCTGTTTCTGATATTATTTCTTTTGGTCAAAGTATTTCCGCAAGCCGGCTTATATATAAGGCTGCCGAGATTTTGGACGACAAAGAATTGAAGGAGTTGGCCGGGAATGTTTCGCTGGAAATAGCCGAAGCAGTTTATACTCAAGGGTATGATAAGGTTTTGGGCGGCATATACAATCAAATTTTGTCACCATATGAAATTGATTTTAATAAGGATTGGTGGGCACAGGCTGACGCTGCATCCGGTTTTCTGAATGCATATATTCTGTCGGGCGATAAAAAATATTCCAACGCCGTATTAAAAACATGGGAATTTATCGACAAATACATTGTTGATCACCAGTACGGCGAATGGTTTAGTTCCGTAACAAGAATAGGAAACCCAAAAATAAACCTGCCTAAAGCGGAAATGTGGAAAAGCCCGTATCACAACAGCCGCTTTTGTTTGGAATATATATCCGCCTTAAGTTAAATCATCAATGCGGTATATCTTGACAATTCCGGTAATGTGCCGTAGAATATTTCACGATTCAGATGCTTTTATGTTTTGTTTAATTAACATTAAAATAAAAGGATAGGGGAAATTTGAAGTGGAAGCTAAAATATTGAGCGGACGCGATATCGCTTCTGAGATAAGACTTGGTTTGAAAAACGACGTTGAAAAACTTAAAGGAAATGGAGTTCAGCCCGGGCTTGCGGTTATTATTGTCGGAGATGAGCCTGCATCACGCATATATGTAAATAACAAAAAAAAGGCATGCGATGAAATTGGAATTCGTTCATTTGAATACGCGCTGCCGGCGGAAACAAGTGAAGAAGAAATTATCGAACTTATAAAAACGTTGAACTGCGACAAAAATATACATGGAATACTTGTTCAGCTTCCCCTCCCACCGCATATCAACGATGAAAAGGTGTTATTGACAATTGATCCCGACAAGGATGTGGATGCATTCCATCCGGTAAATGTCGGAAAAATTATGATAGGGAATTACAGGTTCCTGCCATGCACACCGGCTGGGGTTATAGAAATGATACACCGTACCGGTATAGATTTGAAAGGCAGCGAATGCGTGGTTGTCGGCCGGAGTAATATTGTAGGTAAACCTATGGCTATGCTGCTTCTGCACGAACATGCAACAGTTACTGTTTGTCATTCAAGGACGAAAGACTTGAAAACCGTGTGCAAAAGAGCGGATGTTCTTGTAGTGGCTGTTGGCAAGCCCAAACTGATAAAAGCCGATTTTATTAAACCCGGAGCGGTCGTGATTGATGTAGGAACAAATAGAATGGAAAACGGTAAGTTGTGCGGTGATGTGGACTTTGAGGAGGCAAAGGGTGTTGCTTCGTATATAACACCGGTTCCGGGCGGCGTAGGTCCGATGACAATTGCAATGCTTATGAAAAACACGGTAAAGGCTGCAGAGATTTAAACTTGTTTATCTTTGCTCTGATTATATATCTTTAGGCTGTATTCCGTTAACGTTTCCTTTTATTATACGATAATTCTTCAAAAAATTATTTTACAATAGTTCAAAAGGTGATGCTTAAACTGAAACCAAGTCTTATCGGTTAGGTCAAAAGATATGTCCGTTTCTTGACACCATTTTGAAAAAAGTTTACAATGTTGATAGCGTAGGCATCTGTAGTGTATACTTCGTTGATTTTGCATTTGTTTGCTCTATTAAAGTAAAATTTTAAGCATTGGCGCCATATAAAAAGACTGCCGGGTAATATGGTGCATGGACGGTGTTTTGTTTGCAATAAAAAGAAAAAAGTGCGGAACACCGTTTAAATTAAGCGTAAACTTGCATATATTCTTATAACAACGAAATATAATTTTTATATGGAATAAACGTTGTACAGGAGATAACCGGTTGCAAGTTACAGTCGATAAGGAGGTGAGGGAGATAGAGATATCTTATTTAATGTTGTTCTTGGGTTTGGGAGCAGGCTTGGTTATCGCAGTTATCAGTTCACTTATTATGTTCCGTAAAGGAATTGAGCATAGAAAAAAGGTGGCGGAAGCCGAAATAGGCAGTGCTGAAATGGAAGGACAGCGTATTGTAAGTGAAGCTGAGAAAATAGCTGAAAGGAAGAAAAGAGAAGCTCTTTTTGAAGCCAGAGAAGAAATACACAAAAGCAGGGTTGAACTTGAAAGGGAAGTAAAGGAAAGAAGGATTGAAATCCAGAGGACTGAAAGGCGACTTCAGCAAAAGGATGAAACCCTTGAAAAGAAAATGGATGCCCTTGAGAAAAAAGAGGAAGGGCTGAACAGGCAAATAAAAGGAATAGAAGAAAAACAGGTAAAAATTGATCAACTTCATAAGCAGCAGCTTGAAAAACTTGAAAACATTTCAGGGTTATCTGTAGACGAAGCAAAAGAATACCTGTTGAAAAATATTGAAAATGAAGTAAAACACGAAGCCGCTATTTTGGTAAAAGATATTTACGATAAGGCGAAGGAAGATGCCAACAGAAAAGCTAAGGAGGTATTGGCTACAGCAATTCAGAAATGTGCTGCCGACCATGCTTCTGAAATCACTGTTTCAGTTGTGTCTTTACCGAATGATGAAATGAAAGGGAGAATTATTGGCCGGGAAGGCAGAAATATTCGTACATTGGAAACATTAACCGGAATAGATCTGATTATTGACGATACTCCTGAAGCGGTAATATTATCAGGTTTTGATCCGATACGGAGAGAGGTTGCCAGAGTTACTCTTGAAAAACTTATTCTGGATGGCAGAATCCATCCTGCTCGTATTGAAGAAATGGTGGATAAAGCTAAGAAAGAAGTTGAAAATACAATCCGTGAAGAAGGCGATCATGCTACATTTGAAACCGGTGTTTACGGGCTGCACCCCGAACTGATTAAGCTGCTTGGGAAACTGAAATTCAGAACCAGCTACGGGCAGAATGTTTTGAACCATTCGATTGAAGTATCGAATTTGGCCGGTCTAATGGCGGGTGAGCTTGGTGAGGATGTGTCTCTTGCAAAACGTGCTGGCCTGTTACATGATATTGGTAAAGCGGTGGATCATGAAATTGAAGGTTCACATGTTACAATAGGAGCTGATTTATGCAAAAAATATAACGAGCATGAGGTTGTTATTGATGCCATCACGGCACACCATGGGGACGCTGAACCAAAATCGATAATAGCCGTTCTGGTACAAGCCGCGGATTCTGTTTCAGCGGCACGTCCCGGAGCCCGGAGAGAAACACTTGAATCATATATTAAGAGGCTTCAGAAGCTTGAAGAAATCGCGAATTCATTTTCCGGCGTGGAAAAATCCTTTGCGATACAGGCAGGACGAGAAGTACGTATTATGGTTAAGCCCGAAGATGTTGATGATAACGGAATGGTAATGGTTGCAAGAGATATTGTTAAACGCATTGAAAATGAGCTGGACTATCCCGGTCAGATTAAGGTGAATGTGATTCGGGAAACGCGTACCGTTGAATATGCAAAATAGTAATTAATTTTAAAAATTTATTAAAGCGTAAGAAGCGTATACACGCTTCTTACGCTTTAAAAGGGCGTATATTGGTTTGAAAATACTTTTTATAGGCGATATATTCGCTAAAGCCGGAAGAGTTATACTTGCCGGAAAATTGGAAAAACTAAAGAGAGCATATAATTGGGATATTTGTATTGCGAATGCGGAAAACTCCGCAGGAGGAAAGGGCATAACCTATAATGTTGCCCAGGAGATATTTGAATGCGGTGTAGATGCGCTTACTTTAGGAAACCATACGTGGGCCCGCAGGGAAATCTTAAACTTTATTGATTCCTGCAACGGTCTGGTAAGGCCTGCGAATTATCCCAGAGGAGTTCCCGGAAAAGGACGTCTGATTATAGATAAAAACGGTATTAAGTTAGGGCTTATCAATCTTATCGGGCGTGTTTATATGGATCAACCGGCCGAATGCCCGTTTTTAACTGCCGATAAGGAAATATCAATATTAAAACAACAATGCAATGCCATATTGGTTGATTTTCATGCGGAAGCGACCAGTGAAAAAGCTGCGCTTGCATATTATCTGGATGGGAAAGTCAGTGCTGTTGTTGGAACACATACTCATGTGCAAACTGCAGACGAACGTGTTTCGAATAATGGTACCGCCTTTATTACCGATGTTGGAATGACCGGACCGGCGGAAGGCATTATTGGCGTGGAAAGATCTCAAATCATAAATAAATTTATTACAGGACTGCCTGAGCGCTTTAAACCCGCAAACGGCCGCGGCTGTCTTAATGCCGTTCTAATAACAACAGATGATACATCAGGAAAAGCAATTGAAATAAAAAGAGTAGCGGAAGTATATGACATTTGATTTAGTGTTTAAGAATTGTTTGAGAAACAGCCGGATATCCAATACTAAATTCTGCGGGGAGTGATTTAAGTTTGGATTATATAAAAAAATATAACAGTTGGCTGGAGAATCCGTATTATGACGAGGACACAAAAAAGGAATTGCTGGATATACGTGGAAACGGCAAAGAAATAGAAGACAGGTTTTACCGTGACCTCGAGTTTGGAACCGGAGGTTTGCGGGGTATAATAGGAGCAGGCACAAACCGAATAAACAGATATACAATACGTAGAGCTTCACAAGGTCTATCAAATTATATTAAAAAGCTTGGAGCAGCCTCTCCGTCAATTGCGATTGCATATGATTCAAGGCGTTGTTCGGATGAGTTTGCAAAAGAAAGTGCCTGCGTTTTTGCGGTAAACGGTATTAAAAGTTATATATTTGAATCATTAAGGCCAACTCCTGAATTGTCATTTGCTGTAAGGCATCTAAACTGTGACGCGGGAATTGTAATTACCGCAAGCCACAATCCTAAGGAATACAACGGTTACAAGGTATATGGTAAAGATGGAGGTCAGATGCCTCCGGATGCTTCGAACGCGGTGCTGAAGGAAGTAAACTTGATTTCGGACTTAACTGCAATACAGGTTATGGATTTTAGTAAGGCAAAAGCTGAAGGTTTGATTCATATAGTCGGATCGGAAATAGATGATGCGTACATTCAATCGTTGAAATCTCTAAAAATAACGGAACCTGAACAGAAAATCAAAGATAAATGCGGTATTGTGTACACACCGCTGCATGGTTCCGGAAATATTCCGGTGCGGAGGATATTGAAAGAAACCGGTTT
>JAAYBO010000120.1 GCA_012730095.1 Clostridiaceae bacterium | reverse complement strand
TTACGAAATCCTGGAACTGCTGACGGCACAAAAAGTTTGTGACTTAACCGGAACAAATGAGCCCATGCCGGCGTTAACTGTTAACCAATATGGAAAAGGTAAGGCCTATTACGTTGCAGTACCTGCGGAACAAACTTTTTTTGGCTACATATTGGATATTTTATGTGAAGAACTGTCGATTGAAAAACCCCCCGCTGTTCCGGATGGAATAGCGGTTCGAAAAATATCGGAAGATGTATATTTATATGTTAATACTATTGGAAATGAGATAAAAATACCGATTGCAAGTCCAGCTAAAAGTTTGTTTGGTAATGGTTGCTACAAAGGAGTAATTCCTCTTTCCGGATATGAAGTAGAAATTGTTCATACTATGGATTAAAGCCTGTAAATTGCAAACTGCCGAAACAACCTGAAATGATTGTTTCGGCAGTTTATGTCTTTGTAATACTGTTTATTAAACAGATTATTCTTTCTTCTTCAGTAGAATCTCAAGCATATTATCAATCCAATGCCCGTTCTCTTTGTCATATACCTTGAAATCACCATAGAAATCCCATATTTGCCATGTTATTTCCCTTTTTTCCATAGATCTGCATAAATAATTCAAATATCTTTCACGGGATTTGGGATCCGCCAGTAAAATAACCCCAAATTCTCCCATATATATCGGACAGTTGTTTTCTTTTTCCCAGTTTTTAATAAAGTCCAGCATGTTATCAATTTCTGCTAATTCCGTATCAGTTCCCTCCCAGTTATAGCCGAGCGGATGTTTAGGATCACACCAATAAGCTCCCTGATGCGTAAATCCCAAGGGTTCATAGTAGTGGACCGCAACAATGATATTTGATGTATCTTTTGGCAGCACCAGATCGTCCAGGCACCTCCAACTTCCGAAATTTACGGAAGTTGTGAGGAGGGTTCGTTCCGGATCGATACTTCGGAATAACGATAAACACTGATTCGATATATCGTTCCATATTGAAGCGGTAAGATTATCACATGGTTCGTTGAGTATTTCCCAATATAAACTATCGGGAAAAGACTTGAAGTAGCATGCAACCTGTTCCCATATGGCAAGAAAACGCGGAAATTCCTTTACGGGATTCTTCATCATCTCTCTATGGTGATGATCGTTTGCTATAACAGTAAGTCCCTCATCCAATGCCCAATTTATAACCTGCTCCACACGATTTAAGAATCTCGGGTTAACAGTATATGGTTGGTTTACAGTGCAGTTCAGAGTCCAGCTAATTGGTATGCGTACTGAGTCAAAACCCGCATCACGCACACGGGTGATATCTTCTTTTTGTATTACCCATGTATACAACTGGCCCCCATCCCATGGTCTGTCACCAAAATCCAGTGCGTTGCCCAGATTTATACCCCGTCCTATTTTTTTACGTTTTTCAAATGCAATATTCATCTATAATACCCTCACCTTTCTTATAAAATATACAATTTATTATCCTTTAACAGCACCAATCACAATACCCTTGATAAAGTACTTCTGAAGAAACGGATAAACGAGCATAATAGGAATGACACCCATTATGGCAACTGCCATTTTAATACCATTCGAAGGCATATTTATAACCATGTCGACATGCAGCTTGCTGCTGAGACCTCTCATCATGAAAAGGCTATCCAATAACATTTTATTCAAAAGAACCTGTATGCTGTATAAATCTTTGTTATTTATATAATATAATCCATTAAGCCAATCATTCCAGTATGCAAGACCGATAAATAGGGTTAATGTAGTGAGAATCGGTACGGACATTGGCAAT
>JAAYBO010000119.1 GCA_012730095.1 Clostridiaceae bacterium | reverse complement strand
TTTTGGGATAGATGCTGTTCTTCTTTCTAATTATGTTAAAATAGAAAAAAACATGAAGATCATAGACCTTGGTACAGGAACCGGGATAATTCCGATTTTGCTGTCGGCTAAAACCGGGGCATATCATATTACCGGTGTGGAAATCCAGCCTGAAATGGCCGAAATGGCTCGCAGGAGCGTTATACTCAATAATCTTGAAAATAGAGTTGACATAATAGAAGGTGACTTCAGAAAGTCTATTGATATGTTCGGGCCAAACAGCTTTGACGCGGTAGTTGTAAATCCGCCTTATACGAAAGCCGGAAGCGGGCTGTTAAATCCCGATGATGCAAAGGCTGTTTCAAGGCATGAAATTTTCTGTACCCTCGAGGACATTATTAAAGTATCGGCCGGTCTTTTGAAGCATCATGGCCGGTTTTTCATGATTCACAGACCTGAAAGGCTTGTCGATATTTTCTTTACAATGCGTGAGTACAGAATAGAACCAAAAAGAATTCAACTCGTTCATGCGAACAGAAAAAATCCGGCTAATATGGTTCTGATTTTTGGATTAAAGAACGGCAACCCGCAGGTTACTGTTGAAGCACCGATGTATGTTAATGAATCCGATGAATAACCATATGATTTAATTTTTAAACGTGAAATTAATGGGGGTGTGAACATGAAGCGGAAAATTACCGTTCCATTGACGCCGGATGTAGTTAACAGCCTTAAAGCCGGAGATATCGTTGAGATAACAGGCACTGTTTATACTGCAAGGGATGCCGCGCACAAGAGGATGATTTCGCTTTTGAATGAAGGCAAACCACTGCCTTTTTCACCGGAAGGACAGGTTATTTATTATGTCGGTCCTTGTCCCGCTCCGGAAGGAAAAGTGATCGGGTCGGCGGGTCCTACTACAAGCGGTAGAATGGACAAATATACACCTGCGTTAATTAAATCCGGTATATCTGGGATGATTGGAAAAGGGATGCGCGATGAAAATGTTATACGCACGATGATTGAACACGGAGCCGTATATTTTGGGGCAGTTGGCGGTACCGCGGCTCTTATTTCGAAATGTATAAAAAGCCAGAAGGTAATTGCGTTTGAGGATTTGGGAACAGAGGCGGTAAGAATACTTGAGGTTATTGATTTTCCAGCAGTAGTATTGATAGACCGTTATGGGAATAATCTGTATGAAACCGGAAGGCAAAAATATACTGTTAAGAACGAATAACTATGAGCCATCGACTCGTATGTAAGCACAAAATCGCTGGGTTTACCGAACACCGGTTAATTCAACGAGAGACAATAAAGGCGGGAGGTGCAAAATGCAAAAGAAAAGGATTCATATTTTTACCGGCCATTATGGCAGCGGAAAATCCGAAGTGTCGCTGAATTTTGCGATTAGCCTGTCAAAAACCGCAAAAAAGATCGTATTCGCCGATATTGACATAATAAATCCGTACTTCAGAAGCATTGCTTCCGATAATGTCCTGAAAAAGAACGGCATTATTCCGGTCACAACAAAATACGCGAATACAAATGTTGACATTCCGGCTTTAACAGTTGAAGTAACACAATATCTTAAAGATAACGAAGCAACTCTGATTATCGATACCGGAGGCGATGATGCGGGAGCTAAGGTAATAGGCCGGTACAGGAGTGAGATTCCCGTATCCGATACAATAATGTATTTTATTATTAATTGTTTCCGTCCCGAAACTCGAACCGTTGAAGGTGTTATGAAGATCCTTGATGAGATTCGCTTATCTTCAAGGATGGATGTGGATTATATAATAAACAACTCGCATCTAATGGAGAAAACGTCCGATAGCGATATTATAACTGGCTATGAATTTGCGCGGGTTGTTTCAAATAAAACAGGAATACCTATAGCATTTCATTCGGTGATGAAAGTGAATCTGGATAAAACCGGGTTTGATTTTCAGGAGCCTGTCTTTCCAATGGAAAAGTATATGCATGCTGCTTTTTGAACCACTGTACAACCACCCATCGTTACCGAAAGTACCCGAATCACAGTCGCGTACCTACCGAAACGCGACAGCAATGCCTCGGTACACGAAGCCACCCGCTGTTTATCTGGTTGAATCAGCACAGTATTTAGAAGAACTATTGTACAATAACGGAAACTATAGCTCTTGCAAATGAAGCTCTTTGTTGACGTTATTGTACGATATAGGGATAACAGCTCCGTTAATCCGACTGAAAAAGTAATATACGGAATATTGCCGAGAGTGTTCACTGCATGGGATCATTATGAAAAAGGCAGGATTTGTTACGGAACATTTATTAAGTCAATTTGCCTTTTACCGTATCTGAAAAGCATGGGTGTCGACATAATATATCTCCTCCCGGTGTTCAAAACCGGTGAAAAATATAAAAAGGGTGATACTGGAAGCCCATATGCGATAAAAAACATATACGAGCTCGATAAGAACCTGCATGACGAACTTTTGGGAGAATTCAATGAAAAGCTTCTTGAAACTGAATTTAAAGCCTTTATTGATGCCTGTCATATTCTCGGCTTCAGAGTCCTTCTCGATTTTGCGTTCAGAACTGTTTCAAGGGACAGTGATCTTATTCTGGATCATCCTGATTGGTTTTACTGGATTGATCTGAAATATGCTGAAAGATTTTCAGTACCTGTTATTGAAAAAATAAATAAACCTGTTCCTGTCAACGATGAAACGATGGCCTATTTATACGAGTCAAAGAATCTAAAGGAATATTTATCAAAATTTACATGGTCGCCAGATAAGATTGATAAAAGAAAGTGGGAAAAGCTTGTTCAACTGCACAAAAAGACCGGAAAAAATATTTTGGAGCTGTTAGAAAATGAATTCGGTATAACTACCGTACCGGGTTTTTCAGATGTAATAAACGATAACCAGCCGATTTGGAGTGATGTCACATACCTGAGGTTTTACTATGACAATCACGTGAAAGCACGGAAATATGTGAAAGAATCAACACCTCCGTACATTATGCAGGACGGCGTATGTCTGAAGCTTAACCGCGGCGAAAAAGAGAACCTGACGCTGAGAAAATACATTACGGGAGTAATACCATATTACAGAGATAATTTTGGAATCGACGGTGCAAGGATTGACATGGGTCATGCTCTTTCCGCGGATCTTAATAAAGAGATTATTGATAAAGCAAAAGAAGGCAATAATTTTTTTATCCTGTGGTCGGAAGAATTATATCCCCAAGGGGCAAAATCTGCATGTGATGACGGGTTTCACTTTATAAGCGGAAATTTATGGTCGGT
>JAAYBO010000118.1 GCA_012730095.1 Clostridiaceae bacterium | reverse complement strand
ATGTTTTGTAAATAATAATATATATGTTTTTACTGTTGCAAATACCAATTAATTCATACTTGAAAGGATGGACTTTTATTATGAATATCCTTGGGAAAATTAAAGTTACGACAGAATTGCCCCCCGAACTGGCAAGGCTTAAAGATATTGCATATAACCTGTGGTGGTCATGGAATAATGAAGCTATTGATCTATACCGTGCTATAGATCTGCCTTTATGGGAAAAACTCAATAAGAACCCTGTGCGCTTTCTGCAGGAAGTAAACAATATGAAGCTTCGGAGAATATTGTCTGATCAAACCTTTATGGCGCAATACCGAGATGTTGTTAAACGGTTTGATCAATATATGACCGACACTGGAGACACGTGGTATGCGCGCTCATATCAAGATAAATTGTCTGAAAATATAATATATTTTTCAGCGGAATACGGGCTTCATGAAGTTCTGCCGATCTACTCGGGAGGGCTTGGCGTGTTGTCGGGGGACCACTGTAAAACCGCAAGCGATCTGGGACTTCCATTCACGGCGATAGGCCTGTTTTATAAACAGGGATATTTCAACCAAAGAATAAACAGGGATGGTTGGCAGGAAACCGCATTTACAGCCCTCGACATATCGCATCTGCCCATTCGAATGGTCCTGGACACAGAAGAAAAACCGATTGTAATTTACATTGATTTACCTGGGCGCAGGGTTTATGCGAAAATCTGGCAGGTTTGCATAGGGCGGATCAATCTTTATCTTTTGGATACGGATATCCCCCAAAACAATCAGTATGACAGAGGTTTAACCGCCAGATTATATGGGGGTGACCGCGAAACCCGAATTCAACAGGAAATACTGCTGGGTATTGGCGGCGTCAAAGCTTTGGATGCCTTAGGGATCAAAGGAACAGTATATCATATGAACGAAGGGCATTCCGCTTTTATGGTTCTTGAATTATGCAGAAAACTAATTTACGGCAATAACATGTCATTCAACGAAGCACGGGAAGTTGTTACATCATCTTCGGTCTTTACTACTCATACACCTGTACCTGCCGGCAATGATGTATTCCCGCTTGAAATGATAGATCGATATTTTAGCGATTACTGGGAACAGTTACGGCTGCATCGTCATGAATTTATGAACCTTGGTTTAAAACCCAGCGATCCGCATAATTTTAATATGACAGTCCTCGCTCTGAATATGTCCGGTAAAAGGAACGGAGTCAGCGAACTTCACGGAGCAGTTTCCAGAAACATATACAACAGTATCTGGCCTGGCACAACAGAGGATGACGTACCAATATCACACATAACTAACGGCATACACACACTGACATGGCTATCACCAAGTTACAAATATCTATATGACAAGTACCTTCCAAACGACTGGCAGGATAAACTATATGAACCCGGTATATGGGACGCTATAGACCGGATACCCGATGAAGAGCTGTGGAAGATACATTGCGAGCTTAAAGCAAAGATGGTAAAATTTGTCCGTGAAAAGCTTAAGCTGCAGTACAGGCTGAACGGAATGCCGCTCAGCGAAGTTGACATGCTTGACAGGCTGCCCGATGAAAATGCATTTACAATAGGCTTTGCAAGGCGCTTTGCCACATACAAACGCGCCAATCTTATATTCAGGGATATGTCCAGAATTGAACGGCTGCTTAACAACATAAATATGCCTGTTCAGATTATTTTTGCCGGCAAGGCTCATCCCGCCGACAGGCCGGCTCATGAGGTAATTAAGCATATTCACGACATTTCGCGAGCGGAAGGATTCAAGGGGAAGGTTTTTCTTGTCGAAAACTTCAATATGACATTGGCAAGAAATCTTGTTCAAGGTGTTGACATCTGGCTCAACAATCCGAGGCGGCCTCTTGAAGCCAGCGGTACAAGCGGACAAAAGGTATGCATAAACGGGATATTGAATTTCAGTGTTTTAGATGGTTGGTGGTGTGAAGGATATAACGGGAAAAACGGCTGGGTAATTGGAGATAATACACTCTACGATAACGAGTTCCATCAGGATGATGCCGACAGTCAGTCACTGTATAACACTCTTGAAAACCAGATAATACCTTTGTACTACCAGAGAAACGAGCAGGGCATCCCTGTAAAATGGGTAAAACTGATGAAAGAATCAATTAAATCATTAACGCCTGCCTTCAATACCCATCGGATGGTACAGGATTATACACGTAATTTTTACATCCCGTGCATCGACAGAGTAAAACAGATAAAAAGCTCCGATTATAATTTTGTAAGAGTATTATCTTCATGGAAGGAAAAAATACGAAAATCATGGCCCCAGGTACGAATACTTGCATACAAAGAAGAAAATGCACTGAAAGATAAAAACGTGAAATCCGATGAATCTGTTACTTTTTACGCAGTAGTCCAATTAGGCAGCCTTACCCCTGATGATGTCCTTGTCGAAGTATACTACGGGCTTGTTGACGGTAACAAAATAAGCCAGGGCGAAAGCGTGGAAATGACTGTTGTCGGGCAGCACGACTCGTCTGCTTTTCTTTATTCGGCTACTTTTTCGATTACGGATGGTGGTGAATACGGATATTCATTCCGGGTTGTACCGAAACATGCAGGTTTATTTAATAAATATGAAATGCCCTTTATGAAATGGGCAACCGATTAATATTTTTTATTGAAAATATGAATACACAGGAGTATAATTAATTCTGTTGGATAGGTAATCCATATCAATGGAGGTGGTAGAATGGAAGACGGGCCCTGTAATACTAATATTACGTATTTATACAGCCTTTACCCGGATGCTGTTTTATTCTGCCGCCTTAGTTCAGTTTTGTTGTAACATGCATGTTTCTT
>JAAYBO010000117.1 GCA_012730095.1 Clostridiaceae bacterium | reverse complement strand
TGTTTTTAGTCTACCTATAAGGAATTGAAACTTGGACCTTGATGACCTAATAGACGAGTGGGAACGGGTTTTTAGTCTACCTATAAGGAATTGAAACATTCATATTCCTTTACTCCTACTCCTTCATTTAAACCAGTTTTTAGTCTACCTATAAGGAATTGAAACAATTCCCCTACATAATATCTGTCATCGAATTCCGGGTTTTTAGTCTACCTATAAGGAATTGAAACCTACACAACAAAAAAATGACGTAACACGTAAACAGTTGTTTTTAGTCTACCTATAAGGAATTGAAACTTCGTTGAAACAGGTGTAGGAGTCGGTGTCGGCCGCATATTGTATTTCACATTAGTCTGTTATGAAATAAAACTAATATAAATTGGCTACATAAACCTTTATTTTTTAATAATCATGACAGTGCAGTATATAATAATTGTCTTTATACAAAAATGCCAGCCCTTAAAGCTGGTATCTTTGCATATTATTTATTTTGAGTAAGCCTGTAAGCCGGGTTCTGTATTTGATGATCATCTATCTAGGCCTGGTATTACTACGAGGCTCAAGCCACCTCCGAGGATCGGCTGGGCTGCCATTGATCCTTTTCCACGGTGTTGCTCCAGGTGGGGTTTACAGAGCGTTTCCTGTCGCCAGGAAACCGGTGAGCTCTTACCTCACCTTTCCACCCTTACCTTCCTTCGCGGAAGGCGGTTTATTTCTGTTGCACTTTCCTTCAAGTCGCCTTGACCGGGGGTTACCCGGCACCCTGCCCTTTGGAGCCCGGACTTTCCTCATGTGCTGCCTTTGGGCGATGCACACGCGACCATCTGGCTTACTCAAGCATAATTATCTATATTCAAATACATCCTGTTCGTGATGCTCAATGATTATAACATCTTTAAAACTGCTTTTCAACACATCAGAAATTGCCTTAACAAACAATTTTTCGGTATGATAATGACCGGCATCAACGGTTAGTATTCCCGATTGTTTCAACTGCTGAGCGTCGTGATATTTCAAGTCACCGGTAACTAATGCATCTGCATTTTTTTGAACAAGTGATTTTATATCGCCGTCAAAACTTCCGCAAAAAACAGCGACGCTGTTAACAGCTTTGCCGTCAACACTCCCTATAATTCGCACATTCGAAGCTTTTAACTTATCTTTCACATGCGAAATAAATTCAGCCGGTTTCATACCTTTTATTAATTTGCCCACTGTTCCGAGGCTGTATTCACGCCCTCCGTTTTCGAGCCGGTAAACATCATATGCAACCTCCTCATATGGATGCGCTTTCAGCATGCTTTGTATAACGCTGTCAAGCAATTTTTCCGGTACGATTGTTTCCAGGCGGTACTCATCGACAGTTTCCAGTTTCCCTGTCTGCCCTATATATGGGTTTGTACCTTCAAGAGGCTTGAACGTTCCGTTTCCTTTTACGAAAAAACCGCAGTTGCTGTAGTTTCCTATCCAACCCGCACCAGCTTCGTACATCGCATTTCGAACAACGGACAGACTGTCTTCAGGGACGAACACAACAAGTTTATACAGCGCTTCTCTGTAATGTGTTTTTAAAGCGGATATTTGTTCCAAACCCAGCGTTTTAGCAAGATAATAGTTAAGTCCGTTCTTTGCAGTATCATAATTGGTATGCATCGCGTAAACGCAGATATCCTTTTTAATACATTCAGAAATCAATGCCCCGATACCACTAACGGTGTTAATACTTCTTAACGGCTTAAAAAGCGGCGGGTGGTGGGATATTATAAGCTCTGCGTTCTCTTTTACCGCAGCCTCAAGTGAATGCTTCGTAAAGTCAAGGCACACCAGTACTTTTTTTACACCTTGCTCCGGATTTCCCCACTGAAGACCGGAATTATCATAAGCTTCCTGCAAAAAAAGCGGCGCTTCTTCTTCCAAAAAGCCAATTATTTCTTTTATAAGCATGAATTCACATCCTTTACCTGATATTTACCATGTAATTTCATCATAAGCCTTTTTCATATCGATAAGCAAGCTGTTTTCTTTAATGTGTGCTTCTTTCATCCTTAGAGATTTTGACATTCCCTGTACAACTCTATCCTGCCTCTTTATCCGCTTTCTCAGAAACTCTTTCAGCAGCGGATCACGCTGCTCAAACAGTCGCCTGCCTATATACAGGTGAAAAATATCTTCCTCCCTGACAATTCCGTCATACGCTCCCTTTATTACGGGATAGATCTTGCCTTCGTGCTTCGCAAGGGATTCTTCTATAATTTTAAACCCGTACCGCAAAAGGAATTCTCTGAGCGCTTCTTCCGCATACATAGGCTGCATTACTATATGCTTTGCCTTTTTTGCGGTATCAATCGATTTTTCAATTATATCCCGTATTAAAACCCCACCCATACCGGCGATTATTAAAACATCGCATCCGTCATCCTTTATCGGTATAAGGCCGTCGCCAAGACGCAGCTCAATTTTATCTTGCATATGGTATCTAATAATGTTTTTTTCAGCTTTGCGTAATGGCCCTTTTTTTATATCAGTTGCTATCGCCATCGGACAAATACCGGACTGTACCAGATATATCGGCAAATATGCATGATCTGTTCCGATATCGGCCGGCTTTTTGCAGTGGTCTACCATTGACGCAACCTTCTGAAGGCGTCCTTTTAAATTAATCATTACCGCTGCCCCTAAGTATTTTTCATTAACTGTTTAGTCGAATAATTATTAAAAATCCTGATAATCACAACTAATGCTCTCAGGATTAAAGAATGTGAAATTTAAAAAGGATGGATAATTTAGTCTATCCATCCAAGTTTATTTGGTGGGCCTTCAGGGACTCGAACCCCGGACCAACCGGTTATGAGCCGGTTGCTCTAACCAACTGAGCTAAAGGCCCTTGTGGCTCCCCAAGTTGGACTCGAACCAACGACCCTGCGGTTAACAGCCGCATGCTCTACCAGCTGAGCTATTGAGGAACGTCAAAAATCAGCGCAAGTTATATTATACTGTCCAAACCCTATTTGGTCAAGAGGAAATTTTCTGCCGGGCTAGCCGGGCTATATTTATTTGCGCCCGGCAGGTATGCTGGATCTACAAGTTTTTTAAACACTTATTTTGCCCTCTTGTCTATAACTCTTTTTGCTTTTCCTTCACTTCTTTGTATGCTTTTAGGTTCAACAAGCCTTACCCTGCATGATAAGCCTAAAGTGCTTTCTATGTTATTGCGTATTTTTTGTTCAGTTTTCTCAATTTGCCTTACCTGGTCCGAAAACATTTCGGGTGTCATTTCAACTTGAACTTCCAGGCTGTCAAGTGTTCCAACCCTGTCGACAACAAGCTGGTAATGCGGAGATGTAAGGCCGAGTTCAAGAAGCACGCTTTCGATCTGAGACGGGTAAACATTTACGCCGCGGATAATAAGCATATCGTCGCTGCGCCCGGTAATCTTTCCCATACGATACTGCGTTCTTCCGCATTCGCATTTTTCAGCATACAGCCTGCATATATCGCGGGTACGGTAACGTATCAGCGGCAGGGCTTCTTTCGTAATACAGGTAAACACAAGTTCGCCTTCCATTCCCGGGGGCAGTATTTCTTCCGTTTCAGGATCAATAATTTCAGCGATAAAATGATCCTCCTGGATATGAAGGCCGTTCTGGTACTCGCATTCTATTGAAACACCTGGCCCTATAACTTCGGACAAACCGTATATGTCTATAGCCATAATCCCCATCTGGGCTTCGATTTCCTTGCGCATTTCCTCTGTCCACGGTTCGGCGCCGAATACGCCGGCTTTTAAGGACAGGTCTTTTTTCGGGTCTATTCCCATCTCCATCATTGTTTCGGCCAAATAGAGAGCATATGACGGTGTACAGGTTAATATCGTTGAACCGAAATCCTGCATGATTTCAATCTGTCTTTTCGTATTTCCGCCGGATATCGGAATAACCGTCGCTCCTATTTTCTCCGCCCCGTAATGAACGCCAAGACCACCGGTAAACAGTCCATAACCGTATGCTACATGGACGAAAGACGATTTATCGGTTCCAGCCGCGGATAAACACCGAGCCATCAGTTCAGCCCACATTTCAATATCGTTCGCGGTATAGCCCACAACAGTCCTTTTACCGGTTGTACCTGTTGACGCGTGAATACGTATCACTTCTTCCATAGGCACCGCAAAAAGGCCGTAAGGATAAGTATCCCTTAAGTCCTGCTTATAAGTAAAGGGGAGCTTTTGAATATCTTTTAAAGACTTTATGTCATTAGGTTCAACATCACAGTCTTTCATTTTCTGTCTGTAGTGCGGAACGTTGTCGTAAACCTTTCGTATTGTATTACAAAGCCTTTCTCCCTGGAGTTTTTCAAGCTGTTCTCTATCCATGCATTCGTATTCGGGATTCCATATACTCATACCTGTTCCTCCAATTCAAAAAAATTATAGGTTTTGATAGCCTTTATCAAAAGCTTTAATATTAAGCTCAACGAACTTTTCCTTTACCGTTTCCCTGATAGCCTCATGCCAGATTTCAACAGGAATATCGGTGCTTTTTGCCATAATTCCAAGCATAACTATGTTTAAAACTTTTATATTCCCAAGCTGCCTTGCAGCATCCAGAGCCTTCACCGGTATTACGTTCGGAAAATTCTTCGAAAGCTCTTCTGTAATATCTTCAGGATATTTTGCGCTGCCAATGATAACAGGCATGGGATCTATTCGCTGCTCGTTTACTATTATTGTGCCGTCTTGTTTTGCATAATCAATCCATCGCAGTGCTTCAAGTTTTTCAAAGCACAGCAGGATATCGGCACCGCCCTTTTCAATCACGGGCGAATCTACTTTTTCACCAATCCTGACATATGTTATAACACTTCCGCCGCGCTGCGCCATTCCATGAACTTCCGACATTTTCACGTCATAACCCGCTTTCAAAGCCGCCGCTCCAAGCACCTGGCTCGTTAAAAGCGTGCCCTGTCCTCCAACCCCTGCAATCATAACCGATAAATTACGCATTGCTGTCACCTGCCTTTTCAAACGCATTGAATTTACATACATCAATACAAAGATTGCACCCTACGCACAATGCGTCATTTATTCTTATTCCTTCGCCGGTATCAACAATTGCCGGACAGCCCAAACGCATGCACGCCTTGCAGTATTTGCATAAATCATCGTTAACGCGAACTGAACCGCCGTACTTAACCGATTTCAGCAGCGCGCAGGCTCTTTGCGCTATTATAACCGAAGGCTCATTCAATTCTGTTTCTTCTTTAATAGCCTTGTCGAATTCATCCAAATCGAAAGGATCGCAAATTCTCACCCTGTCAATACCAATGGCATGGCATAGTTTTACCAGATCAACCTGTCGAGTTGTTTCTCCTTTCAGCGTTTTACCCGTGCATGGGTTATCCTGATGCCCGGTCATCCCGGTAATAGAGTTATCAACGATTATAACTGTTGATGTTCCTTTATTATATACTATGTCAATAAGGCCTGTTATACCTGAATGAATGAAAGTCGAATCTCCTATAACCGCAACGGTTTTGCGCGCAAAATCTCCGCCGCGCGCTTTTTCAATACCGTGAGCCATACCTATGCTGGCTCCCATGCAAATGCAGGTGTCCATTGATTCCAGAGGAGGAAGAGCCCCTAACGTATAACACCCTATATCGCCGATAACGATTAGTTTATTCTTTTTAAGCGTATAAAACACTCCGCGGTGCGGGCATCCGGGACAAAGAACCGGTGGTCTTGCAGGCACGTCTTCCTGCTTTTCTTTGCTGTCTGTGCAATCCATGCCAAGTAATTTTTGACGGATTAACGCGGCACTGTATTCACCTACAACCGGCAGCTTTTCCTTGCCTATGCAGTTGATTCCCGATTTTTTCAGAAAGGTTTCAATAAACGGGTCCAGTTCCTCGATAACATACAGGGTTTTTACCTTTGAAGCGAATTCCTTTATCAGATTTTCCGGAAGAGGATGAACCATACCAAGCTTCAAGTATGATACATCACCAAAAGCTTCCCTGGAATATTGATATGAAATTCCGCTTGTAATAACCCCTATGCCGGTATTGCTCCATATTATTTTATTAAGGCCGGTTTTTTCAGCATATAGAGCAAGATTTTTCATTCGCTCTTCAACCATAACATGCCGTTTTCTTGCCATTGCCGGCATCATAACGTTTTTTCCGAAATCCTTTTTATAAGGTTTTAAAAGTATTTCTTCCCTGTCATTCAATTCGACAATGCTTCTTGAATGCGATATACGGGTCGTAAGCCTTAATATGACCGGTGTATCAAATTCTTCGCTGATCTCAAGTGCTTTTTTCATATAGTCCTTGCATTCCTGGCTGTCGGAAGGTTCAAGCATCGGGACCTTTGCCGCGAGCGCATAGTTCCTGCTGTCCTGTTCATTCTGTGAACTATGCATGCCCGGATCATCGGCAACGCATATAACGAGCCCGCCGTTAACACCGGTATATGAAACGGTAAAAAGGGGATCGGCAGCTACGTTAAGCCCTACATGCTTCATCGCGCAAACCGATCTTGCGCCTCCGAAAGACGCGCCTATTGCCACTTCGAGAGCCACCTTTTCATTCGGGGCCCATTCCGCGTATATATCATCATACTTTGCAATATATTCGGTAATTTCGGTACTTGGAGTACCGGGATATGCTGAAGCGACGGTTACACCCGCTTCATATGCCCCCCTTGCAATGGCTTCATTGCCAAGCATCAGTTTTTTCATGCTTATATCTCCTCACTAATATCCAATTCTGAAACAAGCTGTTATCAGAACTTTTTATAAACTAATATCTTAAGTCATGTATCTAAAAGCTGTTTTTCTGCGATAATTTAGAGTTTATTGAATAATATTATACACGATTAAGCATGTATGTAAATAGAATATGGAGTTATTTCAACGTTACAATGGTAACTCCGGTTTCACCCTCGCCGTATTTGCCCAGTCGGAAAGAAGCCGCGTGCGCATGGGTTTTAAGAAAATCATGGATTCCTTTCCTAAGCACTCCGGTACCTTTGCCGTGAATTATCCACACCTCATTCAGACCCGCGATTACAGCTTCATCAATATATTTATCAACCTTTTCCCTTGCCTCTTCAATATTATATCCTCTTATGTCAAGTTCAGGTGATATCGCTTTGCTTTTTATACCGGTAACAACTGAAGAGCTAACCGATTGTGTCAATGCTTTCTGCTCGTCCACAAGCTTTAGTTGAGTAACATGAGCCTTAATCTTCATAATACCCGCCTGGATCTGCACATCTCCGTTATCGTCGGGCATATCAAGCACCGTCCCTTTGCGGTTAAGGTTAAGTATCATAACAGTATCGCCCGGCTTCAGGTTTTCGGGGGGCTTCGCATCCCCTTTTTCGGGCAGCACCTGTTCGGCCGTAAGATAATCGAGCTCATTAATTCTATGCCGTACGCTGTTTTTTAGCTCCATTATTTCATGATCATGAATCATCTGCTGCTGGGCTTTTTCAAGTTCTTTCAATCTCTCAAGCACTTCATCGGCTTCACGCCTTGCATCTAATAAAATTTTTCTGGCCTGCTGCCTTGCCTCGTTGATTATCGACTCCTTCTCTTTTTCAATTTTTCTTTTCTGCTGGCTGTGTAATTCCTTCAGGCGCTCTATCTCCATCTTTTCTTTTTCGGCCTGCTCCCGTTCCTTTTCGGAAGCGGCGCGGTTCTCCATTATATCGGATAAAAGCTCCTCAAACTGGATTTCATCGCCTTTTAGGAACTTCCTTGCTTCATTTATAATTTCATCGCTTAAACCAAGCCTTTTGGAAATGGCAAAAGCGTTGCTTTTCCCAGGGAGCCCGATTAGAAGCCTGTATGTCGGCCTTAGCGTTTCAACATTAAATTCGCAGCTTGCGTTTTTTACCCCTTCGGTCGTCATCGCGTATATTTTCAATTCGCTGTAATGAGTTGTCGCTATTGTCCTTATTCCTCTTTTTGTCAGCATGTCAAGTATTGCCTTCGCTAATGCCGCTCCTTCAACCGGATCGGTACCGGCTCCGAGTTCGTCAAACAAAACAATAGAATCTTCATCAACTTCATTTAAAATGTGTACTATATTCGTCATATGCGATGAAAACGTGCTGAGGCTCTGCTCGATACTTTGTTCATCACCGATATCGGCAAACACCTTTTTGAATACACACATCTCGCTGTTTTCAGCCGCGGGTATATGAAGGCCTGCCTGTGTCATAAGAACAAACAGGCCGGCGGTTTTAAGAGTTACCGTTTTTCCACCGGTATTTGGTCCCGTTATAACCATCGTTGAAAAATCATATCCAAGTTCTATATCTATCGGGACAACATCTTTCGAATTTATTAAAGGGTGTCTTCCTTTTTTTATTAAAATGCCCCTGTCGTTTATTACAGGCTCTGTTCCTTTTAAATCAAGGCTAAGCTTAGCTTTCGCGAATGCAAAGTCGATCCTTCCAAGCAGCTCAACGTTATTAATCAAAGTATCCGCCTCATTCGCCACAAGAGCCGATAATTCCATAAGAATACGTTCAACTTCCTGCTCTTCCTTTATTCTAAGCTGCCTGATTTCATTGTTCGTCTCGACAACGGACATTGGTTCAATAAACACAGTCGAACCGCTTGCGGACATATCGTGAACCACTCCGGGAACCTGGCTTCTGAATTCCTGTTTTACCGGTATAACGTACCTGTCCGCTCTTAACGTAACAACGGCATCCTGCATGTATTTGCGGTATTGGGAAGAACGGATTATGCTGTTAAGCTTTTCCTTTATCGAATCCTGTTTATGCCTTATATTCCTGCGAATTGACGCAAGCTGCGGGCTCGCGTAATCAGAAAGGGCTTCTTCGGATTCAATCGATCTGTCAAGTCTTTCTTCAAACGCCTTATTTGTACCAAGCGCGCCGCATAGGATTGCAATCACGTTATCTTCGCCAAGCTCCATTTTATCCTGCGACATGTATCCCTTAAGGTTTCTTGACGCGCGAAGGACATCGGCGACTTTAAGCAGTTCCCCGGGATTAAGCATACCTCCCTGCTCCGCTCTTTTTACAAGATGCCTTATTTCGTGGATGCCGCCAAGCGGAGGAAAGCCTTTACGCAGAATGCAGCACACCGAATCCGTCGTTTCCTTTAATGCCTCTTTTACCTGGCTGACATCGGTAAAAGGCTTCAATTCCCACGCAAGATCCTTGCCAATCTGGTTTGATGCCCTGTCGGCCAGTTTCTCGATTATTTTATTGTATTCCAATACACTCAGCACTTTTTCTTCCATGCGTTAAGCCTCTTCCAACTCAAACATTCCTTCCTGATGCACGTTACCATTATAACAACTGATGCAATTGCTTGCAATTAAAAGACGCGGGGACGGTTCTCATGTTTGGAATCAGACATGAGAATCGTCCCCGTGTCTCTAAGTACTTTTTCAGTTGTCTCGAACGATCCCCTTGGTACTTTTTCAGCTGTCTCGAACGATCCCCTTGGCTGCCTGGGGATCGTTCCCTGCCGCAGCCTGTTTAATACGTAGGTACTTGTTGAAAATTGATATCCGAAGGAAGTTCAAATTCATCATCCGCCACCGTTCCGACTTCAAAATGATTCCGTTTGCATTCCAGCAACTTTAAGTCGGTGTCTTTATTGTAATGCTCATAACTCATTACAACGCCGTATTCCTTACTGATATGTACTTTTAATGTGTCATCTTCATAATTTTTCATTTCAAGATAAACACACGGAAATCCATTATAATCTTCTTCTCTCTCGGTTAATATTTCCACATAGCCCGGCTCGGAAAAATATTCGATATAAAGCCCGTTCCAGTAAGCAGAGCTTTTTGCCGCGGTAATTTCCTCTTCAGACATTTTCATTATGACACCTTTATCTTCTCTCCATTCATATTTTTCTTTTTTATCAAGATCAAAAATGTTATAATCGGTGCTTTGGCTTCCTGTCTGGCCGACTTTAATCTTGTTTCCTTTCACCCAGTATATGTCTTCCATGGTAGTCATGTTAATATACAGGGTGTTTTCCGAATAGAAGCTGTCAAGCTCCAAAGCTTTGTTCAACAGGTCATAATATTTACTGATTTTGTTATCGCCCTTTTTCTTTCCCTCTGCGGATGAAACAGGTGATGTGGATGAAGATGAAGTATTGGTATTATTTACATTTTCATATGTGTCCGAACCCTTTTCCTTAGAGGCTTGTTTCTTTTTGCATGCCGTGGTGAATGCCAGAGTAAGTGTGATGGTAAGCATCAGAACCAATAACTTTTGATAAAATTTCATTTTTTTCACTCCTAACTATAATCTGCAATTTAGGTTGTTTATAATCTATAATAAAGAGCTTTGAAGCTCGATATATATATTTCAGACAGAAGAACCGTCCCCTTGTCTAAATGTGGATGTGACAGGGGACGAGGTTACGATAAAAGTGGTTTTACGGGGGGGCCGTCTCCTGTCACATACTGTCACAATATGGGGGTGTATTTAAAGTAAACCGTTTAGCATATTACGTATGCATATCACGGTGCGTATCATTGAAGCTTTGCGCCGCAGTTTTCACAGAATTTTGCACTCGATGAAAGTGATGCACCGCATTCGCTGCAAAATCTGCCTGTTTTTTTAGATTGTTCACCATATTCCTGCGGTGGTGTCTGTTCTGTACCTAACGGCGTCTGTGCTGCGCTTTGCTGTGCCTGTTCTGTGACTTGAGGTGTCTGTGCCGTGCTTTGCGCAGGATAAACGGGAGCCTGGTACGGCTTTCCGGCGAAGACGACGTTCTCCGGTTCGGCTTTTTTCCGCCGGGTCAGAAGTAATATAATAATAACCGCAAGCAAAAGGATAATTACCACGCCGCCAACAACATATATAATCACCGGAGAGTCCTTTTCGTCTTTAACTTGTTTCACTGCTGTTTCCGTTTCCGCCGCTGTTTGCGCCGATGCTTCTACTGACGCTTCCACCGTTGTTTCCTGTTGCAGTGAGCTAACCTTTGCGCTTGCCTGCGAAAGCAAATCGGCTATAACAGGGTATCCCGGATTAATTTCATTGAGGGTGCGCAGTATACCGAGCGCCTCCGAGTATTTTTCAGTGTCAAACAGTGATTTTGCCTCTTTAAACTGCCCTGTAAATTCGCTTTCGCTGGGAGTTACGTTGATTTCATTCAAAAACTGCTTCGCGATACTTATTGGAATGGCAAAGTTCATGCCTGGCGCCATTCCGCCGCCGGATTCGAGCATGCCGAAAGTATTGATTCCAATTACCTCGCCTGCCTCGTTGAACAGCGGGCCTCCGGAATTTCCCGCGTGAATGGCCGCATCGGTCTGTAAAATACTCCAACCTCCAGCCATTTCCTTCTTTGCGCTTATTATCCCCTGCGTCAGCGTAGGCTCCTGAATAGCCTGCGCGACATTAAGCGCTTCGGTCAGGGTTGCGACCGCAGGGTAACCCATAGCATACACCCTGTCGCCGGTACGAAGCTGTGTGTCATCACCAATCGTGACAGTCGGCAGGTTTGTTTTATCCATTTTGAGGATAGCAATATCCTTGCCCGGAATCGGCTCGCCGATCTTGCGCAAATCCAGTTGGACACCCTTGGCTGAAACGTCGCTGCCCGGTGTTACGTTACCCATGTAGCATATGTAGCTTGTTTTAAGGTTATTGACTTCCATGCTCTGCGCCAAAAGGCCGTAAAACGCATTCGCAATGCCTTCCCATTCCTCCTGCGTCATCTGATAACCTAAACGCCGCATTTCAGCAGCAAACGATTCTGCCGCTGTAACGGCGTATTCATTAAGAGCCGTCATCGCAAACTGCATATACAAATCTTCTTCGTCCGTATGCACAACATGGGCGTTTGTCACCATGTAACCATCAGGAGTTACAATAAATCCCGTGCCCACCGAAGCTGTGCTGGTGGTTTCTGAAAAGACGTTGCCCGTTGAAAAGGCATAATATTCCATATTTCCAATCATAAGTTGAACCATTGCGGAATACATGGCTTCTTCGGTATTTGGAATAGCTCCTTCCAGCACGAGCAACTCGATTGCAGCAACCAAATCCTGTTCAAAATCACTGCGGAATGAAAATTCGTGCCAGGTTATGTCTGCTGTCCACACGGTTTGCACAAGAACTATCCCCGGTTTGTTTACCATGGCAAGTGTACGGGGATCGATGGAATCGGCTGCAAACGCTGTGCCCGATAACCCGCAAATCAGGCAAATGCAAAGAGCCAAGCAGGCAGTCTTTTTTAATAGGTTCATCTGCGTTACCTCCGCTTTTTTATTATTGAATTTGTCAACAACTTATTGGTATTTCATCATAATCCTTGATAGATTCCGTCAATGGCTTATTGATTTAATTTACGTTACACGAACCGGGTTGTAGAGCCAGCTACGTATTCAACACTTTAATCAATAGCCATATACTAATATTTTATAAATCGTCTAAAGAAAAGAAAATATCGGATATGATTAGATTTAGTAAGAAAAACGTTAAATTAGATTCTATGATCTTATCTTTGCCTGTTCCATACAAAAGGCAGCGGGTATGTTTGTCTTATTTTGATGTTTTTGGGCTATTATTGTGAACCATGCGCCGTTGTAATATAATAATCTTAGCAAAACTGATTTTCCATTCGACCCATAAATTTTAAGAATTGGTGGTGAAATACGACTGCTTTATTTAAAAGCTTCAATCGAAAAACCTTTTACACATATTTTATCCGGGCAATTTATTTCTGAAAGAAACTGGATTCACAGTAAACGCAGCATGGACAGCTTTGAAATAATAATAGGTGTCAACGGAACCGCATTTATAATGCAGGATGATATCAAGTACGAGGTGGTTCCGGGTTCTGTCCTTCTACTTCTGCCCGGCCATACTCATATGGGCTACCAGTGCTCGACAGGGTATACTTCTTTTTACTGGCTGCACTTTTACTGTCACGGTCAAACCAGCATACTTAACAGGAAGGATGTTCTGAACGAGATTTCCCCGTTGAATTCCAGCCCATATTTCAACAAGCTTAATGACAGCATTATTTTACCCACGTTTTGGAAGCCTGAAAGTATTGAAAAGAGTGTTATACTTTTCAAGCAGCTGTTGCATATCGCTAATTCGGATTATTATACCTCCTTCGCCGCAGATTATTCACTTACTTCACTGCTTTTGGAGCTATCCTATCAGTTTATCCATGCCAGTCTGAAGCAAAGCGAGTTATCGTTTACCGGCAGCGGCAATTTCAATGCTCTCCTTGAATGGATTCGCCTTAACATATCCAAGGAATTCACTATTGATGAGCTGGCTGATAGATTCAACTACAATAAGGACTACCTGGCCAGACTGTTTAAGAAGCATGTCGGAGTCAGTCCCAAAAAGTATATTAATGGTATGAAAATACTTAAGGCAAAGCAATATCTTGGCAGATTCGACCTTAGTATTAAGGAGATTGCCTATATGTTAGGCTTTAAGGACGAAAAGTACTTCATGAAGCTTTTTAAGGAATATGAAAATCTGACTCCTTCCACCTATAGAAATTCTTATTACAAAACTTCATACAACAACGAATGACAGTTGTGTTCCGGGCTTTAATGTAACGCTGGAAAAATAGTATCTTTCGAGGGCTTTTAAGCATATGATGATTACCCTTATTTTAACCGGGTATTCCGCAAGATAACAGGTAAAAGCCCTACGAATATAAAATGGTAAAAGAGTCTGTCTGATTGCTTTTTTATTTTTGATAGTTCTAATTCTTGTCCTGATATGTTGCCATCAAATGAGATCTAATTTTAAAAAAAAGCGGGATTTTCCCGCTTTTAATGTTGAAGTGCTTCCATTACTGCCGAATGCAGCGCCTGTGCAGCTTTTTCCTGAAAATCGTCCGTAACTAAACGCTGCAATTCCGATTTGTTGGTCATATATCCCAACTCCGCGATAACGGCCGGCATCCGTGTTTGGCGGATCACAACAAGGTTTGGCCTTGGTATAATTCCCCAATCTCTTGTCTTTAGTGAATTGACAAGGTGTTTCTGTACAATTTGGGCAAGCTTTTTGCCATTGAAAACCTTGTCGTTTGCGGTCGGGTAATATAAAGTCATTACTCCCTGGGCAGACGTGTTTGGGGATGCATTGTGATGAATACTGATAAATAAGTCTGCATTGAGTTTATTGGCTATCTCAGCCCGTGTATACAATCCCACATCCCTGTCGTCTGTTCTGGTCATATAGACTGTTACTCCTGAAGCTGTCAGCTTGTCTTTCAGTATTTTAGATACCTTAAGGTTAAGATCCTTTTCATTGACATTCCCGTATACCGCTCCAGGGTTACTTCCTCCGTGACCGGGGTCAATAACAACAACCTTATCTATATGTATATTTTCTCGTGTTTTACCCCGGTTTATTTTCGAAAACCACTCTGTTTCCCCTGTCGTCGATACCATTACGGAACGGGTTTCCTGACTCCAGAACACTGCCGCGCCCAATGATTCCGCCATATAGCGAAGCGGTACCATCACCGTGCCATTATGCAGCGTCGGTCTTGCGGGCATCCTTTCCAGCTTGTCCCCGTTTGCGCAATTCTGGCTGGCAATGTACGTTACAAGCTTTTTATCTTCAGACAGTATGCTGATTTTCCATTCATCGGGTTCCCATGTAAACGAAGCCCCTAAAATGGAACAAAGTGTATGTAATGGAATCAGCACGATATCATTTTGGCAAAGGAATCCCTCTTCAGCATCTACCCTGTGACCGTCCGCTATCAGGTTAATATCCACCTGAATGTAATCACCCGCATTTTGTCCTGAAACCGGCAGCACTACAATAAATAAGATAAATAAAAATAATGTTGCGGTAAACTTTTTCAGCAGCATTTCACCCCCCCTGAATATATTCGCTGTTATTATGTTTACATAATGTATCCAGATGTACAATACTCTGGGGTAAGATGTAATGAAACAGAAAAAGATTTAATGTTGTTGTCATAAAAATTTAACATTTTGAATACATATCAGGAAATGAAAACTATTATTTACTTATTTTGGGCTGAAGCTTTTCCTGGTAGAATTGAATCCACAATGAAAAAAGCCAGTCATAAACAAAGAATAAAATTTCCAGAAGGACAATAATTACAAATACCGGAAGTATCTCAAAAAATCTTTGAGGTATAAACAATAACGCAATCTTCCATAGTATAAACAGCGCCGCATTGAAAAAAACAAACTTCAAAACCAATTCGACAACTATCCTGTTAAGTTTCTCAATATGGCTTTTTACCAGTGAGTATATACCGAAAAATAAAAAATACGGCACAACGGCGGTTTTTTCGGGAACCAGAAGAAAAGCCAGCAGCGATGACGCAGCAAAACTAATCCATCCGAACAAAATCCCGCACTCCATAATAACAACCGACAGCAGAAAACCGGCAAAAACATAAAAACCAAGTTTCCCTGTCGGAAAAATATTCTCCAGAAAAAGCGCGGCAGCCGAAAGAGCTGTTAATATACCGGCAACCGCAATCTTCTTTGAATATTTAAAACTATTTTTTTCACCCATAGCTCACCTTATCCTGTTGTTCAATAGTTATACTTTTATCAGCAGCAGCCGATCAAATCGCCTCCACAGCATTCACACAAGCTGTCGGCACACCACAGTGTTGTACATATGGAACACATATCAGGGCTTTGCCGATAACCGCTTCCATGATAATACGGATTGTGACGGTACCCGTAATACTGGTTGCTAACACGGTTTAAAGCTTCGCGGTATTCCATATTATTCGGTTCCATATCAACAGCCCTGCGTAAAAGCACATTTGCCCTGTCATACCAGCCGCGCCTTAAAAATAAAAGGCCTTGAAGGTAATGCCATGACGAATCCCTAACCTGCATCGAATCAAGCAGTTGCTGCGCCTGGGTGAAATTTCCGTTCTGAATCAGCATTTTAATACGGTATACCATCTGGCTGTCATGCTGATAGCTACCGGTAAAACCACTTGTACCGGTATTCTGCCTGCGTTGGTATGACTGGCGCTGCCCATTGCCGGCGTTTTTAATTATATAGTCATATGCCTCATTTATTTCACGGAGCTTTTCTTCGGCCAGTTCCGAAAGCGGATTATCCATATACCTGTCGGGATGATATTTTTTTACCAATTCCCGATAAGCCTTTTTTACTTCTTCTATACTTGCGCCGTCTTTCAGCCCCAATACTTCATAAGGGTTTCTCATCACAACCTGCTCCCATCTCAAGAACCTGCCTTGTCTTTATCAGAAGGCCGCGGTATATGATATTTTCCAGTATACCATGGTTCTTTTTTACATCCAGTAAGGAAAATGCCTTTTCCATCTCGCTTAGAGAATATACAAGAATAAATTCAACCTCTTTCTTAACCCTTTGCCTGAATGACTCTATATTCTCATTTTCCCCGTACTGGAATTGAATTACCAACGGGTTATATGCCCCTCTTTTTATATTATCTTCAATATCATCATATGCATCCAGAAGATATATCCATTTACCAAGGTTATATCCTATCCATCCAAGGGTTTTTTTAGCAGAATCACATTCGGCGGAGTATTCAAATACTTTTTTCATTATACCGGCAAACGGTTCGGACGCTTCGTCCATTTGCCCGCATCTGCCGCATTCCAGCTCATTCAGCGCCGAAAGGCCTTTTTCAATATCCCTGACTAAGTCCGGGTGCTTTTTCTTAACCCTTTTGTACCCCCTTCTTAATGAGAATAATCCAATCGGGCTAAAAAGCTTTCTTTCATCCTGCCACTTATCTTTCAAGTTATAGTACGCAAGCAAAATGTTGATGTCTGATGAAAATTCAAGTACATCGCTGTAGTTGACGATAAATCTTTTCTTTAGCGGATGTACGGGGCATCTTCCGGGTTTTCCGGAAACAGGAGAGCTGTTTAATGAATCCAGAAGCAATGCCAAAAAGGCCGTATCGTAGCTTAATATGAACCTTCCTCTGTGCCCGGCCCGTTTTGCGATTGCTCTGCATACGCCGCAATAATAACCCCGGAATACCTCGAATTCTTTAATTTTTAAATCCGGTTTATCCGGCGTAATGTATCCAAACATATAATCCCCGGCTATTCGTCGCTGTTTTCATTCTTTTCGTCTTCCTGTTCCACTTTGGCTTCAGCCTTTTTTGATTCTTTTTCAAAGTTAACGCCTTGCACGTGTATGTTAATTTCCTCTACATGCAATCCGGTCATCTGCTCAACATTCTGCTTTATACGTTCCTGCAGTTTCCATGCCACATCAGGAATCCTTACGCCATAGTCAACAACAATATGAAGATCAATGTTTACGTCGCGGTTTTCCGTAATATCAACTTTAATGCCCTTAAATGGGTTCTTTCTTCCCAGAACCTGCGAGATGTTCCCTGCAATTCCGCCGCTGAAGTGTGCTATCCCAGGAACCTCAAGGGCCGCATTGCTGGCAATAATAGATACAACATCACTGGATATGCGGATTTCTCCCATACCTTCCTTTTCAGCTTCCAAATTTGGCTGTTCATTTTCCGCTTCGGTTTTTTTTACTTTTTTTGCTTCCGACATACTGCCACCTCTTTCAATATTAATATTTAAAACGTTTTTCGGTTCATAATAACATGTGGATTAATTACGCATTCTGCGCTTAAAGAAAAAAATCACGCATGGTTCTGCAAATGACAAATTTAAACAGGCACGAAGGTAATCCTATTATATCAAAGCCGGATATAACTCGCAAGAACGCATCTTTCGGTTATTATATTCTATGCCGGACCATATAGTAATATTAGGACAAATTTACAGGCAACCGGCACATCGATGCCGAACCGGAGGGTACATGCCCGCACATAATCATAACAGCAAAATATACATTGCCTGCGTCATATTAACAGGTTTATTTATCCTTCTGCTGATAAACCCCGACAGCATCATTGAATCCGGACGAAAAGGCGTTAATCTGTGCCTTAATATCATATTTCCGTCGCTGCTTCCATTCTTTGTGGTTTCAAGGCTGATTCTTGATACGGGAGCAATATATCCGATAGGCAGATTATTCGAACCTGTAATGAAACCTGTATTCAATCTGCCGGGGAACGCTGCTTTCCCTCTGATTGCCGGGTGGTTAAGCGGATATCCCGCAGGCGCCAAATATACGGCCGATTTATATGAAAAAAAGCTTTTAACGCAAGAACAGGCGCAAAGGCTTCTTGCCTTCTGCAACAACTCCGGGCCGCTTTTTATTGTGGGTGCTGTCGGGACGGGTTTTTTCGGCAGTTCACAGTTAGGATTCACTTTATTATTATGTCACGTACTCGCAAGCATTACCGTCGGCATCGGTATCGGATTGGCCTCACGCATAAAAAAACAGCCGGATCTGAAAAAGGCTTTTCCAACTGAAAATAAACCCGCAGCTTTGTCGGGCAGACTGTTGGCGAACGCTATTGTCGATTCCATAATGATATTGCTTAGAATATCGGGGACAATAATTTTTTTTGCTGTTTTTGTTCAGGCTCTTGATAATATCGGTTTTTTCCGGCTTATCGGCAAAATCCCGGCTTTGGTTTCCGGAATTGATTATTCTTACAATGACATAATAAAGGTTTTTTTCGCCGGTAGCCTTGAGATTACATACGGACTGTATATATTAAGCATGTCATACTCTGTTCCGGCACAGTTAAAAATTATTTTAACCAGCTTTTTATGCGGATTCGGAGGTTTCTCCGTTTATACTCAGGTAACAGGGGTCTGCCCACAGGAATTCAAACTCAAAAAGTATTTCTATGGTAAAGTCCTGCATGGGCTTACTGCAGCTTTATATTCGCCAGTATTTCTTAAGGACGCGGCAATAGCGGCAGTTAAGAATAATTCGGAAGCATTATACAATACCGGTTATTCCTGCATCTTGTCTTTTTTATACATCACAACTATAGCAATAGGGATAGCATTAATATCAGGCGGTAAATCAATTCGAAAAACAAAACCACACCGATAGGAGGCTCATTTAAGTTCATTTCTGTTTACTTTGATCACATCGAGCGTATCTTCTAATATTTCCTCAACCTTATTAAGAATATTATCGGCGTATTCTCTTGTTCCGAGGCGAATTTCTCTGGCGTTCTTTTTCGCGTTCGTAATAATAATCTCCGCCTGTTCATATGCCTTGCGGCAAATTTCATGCTCATCAACCATTGCCGCAATCCGGCCTTCGGCGTTCTTAACAATTTCATCGGCTTCCTGCTGTGCTTCGGCAAAGATACGCGCCCGTTCCTCGCTTATCCATTTGGCTTGCTTGATATCATCAGGCAGTTTTAACCGTATGTCCTGGATAATATCAAGAATTTCGTCTCTTCCAACCATGCATTTGCCGGTAAAAGGTACTGAAACCGCTCGCTCAACCAAATCTTCCAATGCTTCCAATATTGTTAAAATCTCCATCCTTTTTCCCCCTGGCTTTTTCTTCACGCTAAATGGCTGCAGCACTTATCCCCTGTTTTCTTCATACTTTTTATAAATTCTCTCTATAATAATATCGGGAACTAAATCTCTTATATTACCCCTGTGGCTTGCGAGTTCTCGAACCGCACTTGAGCTTAAATACGAATAATTTATTCCGGTCATCATAAAAAGTGTTTCAATATTTTCATCCAAATTTTTATTCAAAAGCGCCATCTGAAATTCATACTCAAAATCCGATACGGCTCTTAACCCTTTTATTATAGTATTTGCCCCTTTCTTTTTCATAAAGTCAACAAGCAGTCCCGAAAAAGTCGCAATTTCAATATTGGGCTTTCCATCTAACACTTCTTTTAAAAAGGAAACCCTTTCCTCTACTGTAAATACAGGGGATTTATTCCGGTTTATCAATACGGCGACAATCAGTTTATCGCATATTTTCGCAGCTCTTTCTATTATATCAAGATGACCGTTTGTAACAGGATCAAAACTACCGGGGTAAACAAATATCCTCAATATTCTCATCTCCAAACTATTAAAAAAATACCGCGGCTTAAGGCGGTATACATTCCTCAGCCGTTAAAAACAAGGAATGATACAATCGTTTCGCCATAATCGGCAGACCTGAATAATTCCAACCCTGAGCCAACAGTTTGAACAGGTTCGTCTCTGTGGTGTTCCACAATTAGTATCCCTTTACGCTTTATTATATCATTTTCAATTAAAAGTTGTAATGTTTCTTGTATAAAATTCCGCAAATACGGAGGATCGATAAAAACAATGTCAAAACTTGATTTCTTTTCCCCAAGTTCATTTATAACAGAGGCGGCTTTACAGCAGTACACTTCTGCTTTATCCAAAAATCCCGTTCTCTCCAGGTTTTCGGATATAATACGGCAGCAGTTCCTGTTTGAATCCACGAATACCGCATAATCAGCGCCGCGGCTTAATGCTTCGATACCAAGCGCTCCCGTTCCCGAAAACAGGTCAAGGATCCTCCCTTTTATATACGGAGCAAGTATATTGAACATCGATTCCTTCACCCTGTCAACGGTTGGCCGGGTATTCAAACCCTTCGGTGTTTTCAGCCTTATTCCCCCGGCTTCTCCGGCTATTACTCTAATAATAGGAATCTCCCCCTTTTGGCATCTTCCCGGAAAAACACGGTTTTTTCCTTTTGCACAGGGCTAATTTAAAGCTACTTCATTTAATTTATCCTGAAAAAGATTTAATAAATAGCCGTGCAGTTTTTTATAGTCTTCCCGTCCCTGAAGCTTCTGATGCTTTATTATGTCATCGGCGGCTTTTTGTGCTTCTTTTAGAATTTCAATATCTTCATACAAATTTGCTATTTTAAATTCAGGAAGCCCATGCTGCCTGATTCCGAATATATCCCCAGGACCTCTTAACTCCATATCTTTTTCCGATATTTTAAAGCCGTCGGTGTATTTAGTCATGATTTCCATCCTTTTTATCGCTATTTCATTCCGGCTCTGACAAAAAAGGACGCAGTATGACTGGTGCTCTCCTCTTCCCACTCTTCCGCGAAGCTGATGAAGCTGTGCCAGGCCGAACCGTTCCGCATTTTCAATCACTATAACAGCGGCGTTTCGAACGTCTACCCCTACTTCGACAACCGTTGTCGAAACCAAAACCTGTATCAAGCCTTCAGAGAAATCCCTCATTACGGCTTCTTTCTCTTTCCACTTCATTTTTCCATGTATCAGCCCTACAGTCAGCCCTTTTAAATCATTTTCCCTCAATTTCTCGGCAAGCGACATCGCGGCTTCCGCTTCAACAACATCCGATTCTTCGACAAGGGGACATATGATATAAACCTGCCTGCCTTCATTCACTTTTTTTCTTATAAATTGATTTATTCTTTCCCGCATTGATTCATCGACAGCATATGTTTTAACCGGCCTGCGGTTCGGAGGGAGCTCGTCAATGATGGAAATATCAAGATCGCCGTATAATATTAGTGCCAGAGTCCGAGGTATAGGCGTTGCTGTCATAACAAGAATATCGGGATTCGATTTAGCCGAAAGCACCGCCCTCTGCTTAACACCAAATCTGTGCTGCTCATCTGTTACCACGAGGCCAAGCTTCGAAAAAACAACATCCTCTTCCAACAGCGCATGCGTTCCAATTATCAGGTTATACTCTCCGTTTTTTATGTCTTCTTTTATTTGCTCCTTTTTCTTTTTGCTTACGCTCCCGGTTAAAAGCGACGTTTTAACACCGTAATCGCGAACAAGCGGGGTTATACTGTTAAAATGCTGCTCGGCAAGTATTTCGGTAGGCACCATAAACACAGCCTGGTAACCGTTCAAAACCGCCAAAAGCATAGCGATTACCGCAACAATGGTCTTTCCTGAACCGACGTCCCCCTGTATAAGCCTGTTCATCTGGCGTTTACCGGTCATATCTCTTTGTATTTCATTGTATACTTTAAGCTGCGCATTTGTCAGCTTAAACGGAAGGCTGTCAATAAATTTTGAAATTTTAGGATCAGGCTTGAATTCGATACCCGAAACAGTGCTTTGACTTGTCTTTAAATGCGTAAGTCCAAGCTGCAGGATGAGTAATTCTTCAAAAACAAGACGTTTTCTTGCTTCATCTTTTTCTTTTTTTCCGGAGGGAAAGTGAATATTCTCCAACGCATAATTAATCTCCGCAAGAGAATATTTCATTTTTAATTCATCCGGAAGGATATCGGTTAGTTTTCCGATGGCCATATCCAGAGCGTTTCTTTGGATCATTCGTAAATATGGCTGGGTAAGTCCTTCCGTTAAATTATATACAGGCTGGATGCCGGTGGTCTTTTTTCTGACCGAAGCGGTATCTTCATAGATTGGATTTGTCATTTCAATATAATTGCCGCGTTTTTTTACCTTGCCGTAAAATACATAACTGCCGCCTTTTTTTATCTGCTCACGAACATAGTTTTGGTTGAACCAGGTTAAGGTTACTATGCCGCTGCCGTCACTGGCTGTGGCTTTGTATATTTTCATATTGCGCTTTGGCCTGCTGAATGATATTTCGGTCATAACCGTTAAAACAACAGCGCATTCATCCCCATCCACAAGCTCATTTACCTTTTTTTCAAGGTTTCTATCCTCATAGTCCCTTGGATAATATGTTATCAGATCGCCAATGGTTTCAATCTTAAGTTTATTAAGTTTTTGTGCCTTTACCTTTCCAACCTGGCGCACATTCCTTACGCTTTGGTCCAGTATGGCGTTTATCCCGGAATAACCCAATGCGTTCAACCCTTTCAACTGCGCATTTGTTAAAAAAAGTCTACCGTATTTTCCGTAAAAATGCAATCTACATAAGATTATAGAGGAAGGACCCACGGAAATATTCCGAATAACCCGCTGCGTTTTGCCGGATTGGTGAAAAAATACTTGCATTTCCAAAGGCTGCTGTGTTAGAATAGTGTTTGTTGTTTATTTAAGTATTTTTGAATACTTTGAAAAGACGGAGGCGTCTTTAATATTATTAAAACAAAGGAAGAATTTTTCTTCTTCGCATAATTGTTATTTTCAAGGAGGTGCGTGGCTGTGGCAAAATGTGAGATTTGTGATAAAGGGCAGCATTTCGGAATTCAGATAAGCCATTCACATAGAAGAAGCAACAGAGCCTGGAAACCGAACATCAGAAGAGCTAAAATGACGATAAACGGTGTAACAAAAAGAATGTATGTGTGCGCAAACTGCTTGCGTTCGGCTAAAAAGACCGTTTAGCTTTTTCACGGAAAACATTTAAACTAAAAGTATTTACCCCCGAAATTATTTCGGGGGTTTTTACGCTCATAGATGTTGGCTAAGCTTTAACAGACGTTATCCCGTCGCTCAACAAGACCTGATTAATGAATGTTGAAAACCCTTTTCAGTAATCCTCCAAGAAACCGAGGCATTTTTATTACAAAAATTTTCATTCAGGGCACCCCCAGGCTACATTGTCGATACTATCAATATATTCCAGTACGCTATAACTTGTGAAAGCTTTTTTCCATGACCAATAAATATACATAGTTCTTTAAACCCTCACAACAGGTTAAATACTTTGTTAAGCCTTGGTACGAGGATTCCTGCCAAAATACCCGTTGCAATTCCCGTAATGGTTCCGGATAGAATAAGAACAGGAAGATAATAGAACACTGAATCTGTGCGGAGCACTGCATAAGCTGCAAGAATCTGCCCTATATTGTGAAAAACGCCTCCGGCGGTGCTTGCGCCAACAATACTAAACCCTTTTTCCCTAAGCCTCCAGATCAGAACCGCTGCCGAAACACTTAATATACCTCCCGCAAGGCTGAATATTAAACTGGATAAGCCTGCATACAGAAACGATGACAATAAAACCCTTATAATAAGAATAACAAAAGCCGAAACCGGCCCGTAAATATAAAGGACAATTAAAGAAACTGTGTTTGAAAGTCCTAACTTTATGCCCGGCAGCGCGCCCGGCAGCGGAAACAGGCTTTCAACAAAATGAATGATAATTGACAATGATGCCATTATTGCTAAAAAAACCATTCGGTTAACTTTTTTATGATTCATCACTGCGAAACTCCATCAATGTCTTTAATGCCGGTATTTCTCACTTCGACCGAAACTTTATTCGGCAGGCAAATAATAGCCTGCCCGTCTTTTTCGGCAGGCCGCGTGTGAACACATATTTGATCCGGGCAGCTGGCTTTTTTCATAACCGCCTTGCCGTCCTTAATATGAACAATGTTAAAATTTCCTTTTTCGTCTTCGATGTTAATTGTCGTTTCAACGCTAAGCAAGCCGGCATAAAACACCTCTCCGTCCTTAAAAACAATTACTTCGTCTCCGGCATCCTTTTTTTGTATTCCGTCTGTCAACAGCCACGCCGCGGCAGTTAGCAG
>JAAYBO010000116.1 GCA_012730095.1 Clostridiaceae bacterium | reverse complement strand
TCGCCGAAATGACCGGTCTGGGCCTGCCGGTTCCAAGGGGCTTCACTGTCACAACAGAAGCGTGTATACGTTATTATCGTGACGGAAAAGTTATTGCGAAAGAAATTGAGGACCAGATATATGAATGCCTCTCCAAGACTGAACAAATCGTTGGCAAGAAATTCGGAGACCCAAAAAACCCGTATCTTGTTTCAGTACGTTCCGGTGCCCGTGCATCGATGCCGGGTATGATGGATACCATTTTAAATCTCGGATTGAATGACGAAGTTGTTGAAGGTCTGGCACAATTAACACAGAACCCCCGTTTTGCTTATGATAGCTACAGACGCTTTATTACAATGTTTTCAGATGTTGTAATGGAAATTAACAAATCGGAATTCGACTGTATCATGGACGAGATGAAAGAAAACAAGGGGGTTGTACAGGATACGGAATTGGATGCGTCCGATTTAAAAGAACTTGTTTCAAAATATAAGGATCTATACCTTAAAATAAAAGGCGTACCTTTTCCTCAGGAGCCGAAAACTCAGCTAATGGAAGCTATTAAAGCGGTTTTCAGATCATGGGATAATCCTCGCGCTATCGTATACAGGCGCTTGAATGATATCCCTTCCGATTGGGGTACTGCCGTAAACGTACAGGAAATGGTATACGGGAACATGGGAAATGATTCCGGTACCGGCGTGGCGTTTACAAGGGATCCGTCAACAGGTGAAAAGAAACTGTACGGAGAGTTTCTTATGAATGCCCAGGGAGAAGATGTTGTTGCGGGGATAAGGACGCCGGAATCCATTGACAAATTGAAAGAAATAAATCCCGAAGTTTATAACCAGTTTATTGACATAGCCTTAAAACTTGAAAGTCATTATCGTGATATGCAGGATATGGAGTTTACTATTGAACGGGGCAAGCTGTTTATGCTTCAGACAAGAAACGGTAAAAGAACGGCCACTGCGGCACTTAAGATAGCGGTTGATCTTGTGAATGAAGGTATGCTTACAAAGGAAGAAGCGCTAATGAAGGTGGAACCGAAACAGCTGGATACTCTCCTTCACCCGCAGTTTGAACCTAAGGCTTTAAAAAATGCAGTGCCAATAGCAAAAGGGCTGCCTGCGTCTCCCGGAGCCGCTACAGGTAAAGTTTACTTTACGGCGGAAGATGCGGTGAAAGCCGTTGAACAGGGCAACAAACAAATTATTCTGGTCCGTCTGGAAACATCACCGGAAGATATTGAGGGTATGCATGTTTCCCAGGGTATTTTAACAGGACGCGGAGGCATGACGTCACATGCGGCTGTTGTTGCACGCGGAATGGGAACATGCTGTGTTGCCGGATGCGGAGAAATTAAAATTTACGAAGAATGCAAATACTTTATTGATAAAAATGGGTGCAGGTTTAACGAAGGCGATTGGATTTCACTCGATGGTTCAACCGGAAATATCTATGGCGAAAAGCTTCCTACAATGGAACCGAAGATGAGTGATTATTTCAATACCCTTATGGAATGGGCCGATGAAGTTCGTATGCTTAAAATAAGAACAAATGCAGACACTCCTGCAGATGCCGCGCAGGCATTGAGATTCGGCGCAGAGGGGATAGGTCTGTGCAGAACCGAGCATATGTTCTTTGAAAGCGACAGGATTGGTCCTATGCGGGAAATGATAGTATCCCGTACGTCTGAGCAGCGGAAAAAAGCTTTAGATAAACTTCTTCCTATGCAAAGAGCTGATTTTGAAGCTTTGTTCAGGGAAATGAAAGGGTATCCGGTTACGATTCGTTTCCTTGATCCTCCGCTTCATGAGTTCCTGCCGCACGATGATGAAGACATTAAAACGCTGGCGGACGATATGGAAATGACATATGATGAGCTTAAAGGGATTATTTCCGATCTGCACGAGTTCAATCCGATGATGGGCCATAGAGGATGCCGCCTTACGGTTTCTTACCCTGAGATAGCCGAAATGCAGACAAGGGCGATTATTGAAGCCGCAATAAATGTTAATAAAGAAGGAATGAGTATTGTACCCGAAATAATGATCCCGCTGGTTGGTGAAGTGAAGGAACTGAAGTTTATAAAAGATATCGTTGTTTCTACAGCCGATAGTATAATCAGCGAAGCAGGCATAGACATGAAATATCTGGTTGGTACGATGATAGAAATCCCAAGAGCGGCCATTACTGCGGATCAGATTGCCGAAGAAGCCGAATTCTTCTCATTTGGAACAAATGACCTTACACAGATGACTTTCGGTTTCAGCCGTGACGATGCGGGGAAATTCCTTGAAGAGTACTATAATAAAAAAATATATGAATTTGATCCTTTTGCAAGGCTTGACAGGGTCGGCGTTGGTTCACTTGTAAAAATCGCTGTGGAAAAAGGGCAGAAAACAAGACCCGATATTAAGCTTGGAATATGCGGGGAGCATGGCGGCGATCCGTCATCAATTCAATTCTGCCATGAAGTTGGATTAAATTATGTGTCCTGTTCACCATACAGGGTACCGCTTGCAAGGCTTGCGGCGGCCCAGGCGGCAATTATGTCTAAAAAGTAAAAAATAATAAAATGCGGGCAGGGTTCAAACCCTGCCTTTTAATTATATCGCCCTGCGCAACCGAAAACACCCGAATCAAAGCCGCGTACCCACCGGAACGCGGCAGCAATGGATAGACCCGTAATCACCCGCTGTTTATTTGGTATTAATTTACTGGCTGCTGTTCAAATGCACAATAACTCAGAAGAACTATTATACAATAGTTCAAAAGGTATTATTTAGACACTATTCCCACGGGTCCTGCTTTGTTTAACGCCGAAAAGTGCTGTCAAGCGTTTTTGAAAATGTCCTAAAATAAACAAAACATAAGCACCAAAAAACGGTGCTTTTTAATTCGAGCAAATGTTTAATATTTTAAGTATAATACCAGAAGAGATATCCCCTTTTCTATTTACTCAAATACAATTCAAAGCTATTTTGTTGTGGATTTGATGGAAAAGTTCATTCTGGTAAGAATCGCTAAGTTTCAGGCTGTGGACAAAATTGTGGGTAAGATGTGGAAAACCCTAAAGGGTTTCCTACGCGCATCCATAAATGTCTGCGCCACATCTTACCCACAATTTTGCCCACAGCCTTCAGCAAGCGCTTCTAAGCCATAATAAACTTTACCACAAGCCCCACAACAACTACTGCTGCTGTTAAATATAATATGTTAAATATAAAAATTCTGGGGATTTTTCGCTTTTTAGGAAAATGCGAAAGTAACTGTTTTAAGCCAGTGAAATAAAAGTTTAGGATTCATCCAAAACTTTTGACAATACTGAGGGCGTTGTGGTAATTGATGCCTGAGCAAATAGCATGACATGTCATAGCTCATTGTCAAGAAACTTTTACGGTGTAAACGCTAACTAAAGTGGTAATTAAGGACACAAAAGTCACAGAAGCTTTAATACAGGACAAACATATTCTGATTCACCCATATCCATGTTAAGCGACATTTTCCGGCCTATGTGCCTGCTTTTTAAGATAGCGGTTAAAGATGGATTGTCTCCATGGATGATTCATAGGAGGAATATATCTTTTAGTTGGTTTTTCCTGTACAGGCGATATGTCAAAATTCTTTGATGTATGAGCATGATCAGGTACTGCATCTAAAGCATATACCTTTTCATCTACACAAAAGAACATATTACCATCAAATGCCTGAATTACCATGCCGGAAGTCCCTTTACGGTAATAAACAGGATATCCATTAGAATCAACAGGCTTGTAATAGGTTTTATTAAATTTGATACAATGGCCATTATCCACCCTCCTACTGGTTAGAATAGCGAGTGTCAAGTTGATCTTTTCATTATCGGGTTGTTTTTCAAAGACAGATTTGGTACTATTAACGGGTAACGCAAACTGAGCGTTGAATTCTTTTATGTAGGAGTTTAAGAATTCGTTCGCTTGCTCAAGGTTGGTTACACCGGCCAAGCGTAATTCAAGGGGTAGTCGTGATTGAAGTGTTTGAAACATTCTTTCCACACGCCCCTTGGCTTGAGCCACACTACTGGTCTGAATTTGAATTCCTAATTGGCTGCAAGCATATCCGAACTGTGTAAAAGTATCTTCTTCTACAGAAGAAATGTTTTTCTTTTTGTATTCAAAGACAGTACGTTTATCCGTAAAGAGCATATAGGGAATACCATACTGGGTCAGTACTTGTTTCAAAGTGTGGTAGTATCCTTTCAAAGTTTCCTGCGAATCAAAAAAAGCTCCCATAATAGCACCCGTAGCATCATCCACGGCAATATGAAGATAAGTTTTTTCAGTTCCAAACCAGTGATGTTGGGATGCGTCCATTTGAAGCATTTCACCCGCATAAGCGCATCTTGGCCGTCTGGGATGGGCATCCTCAATAGCAACAATAGCATTTAGTATTTTTGCAGTTTCTTTCTGTGATTTTGCATTTTTCTGGGCAGTCTTAAGGTATGCATTTACCTTCTTTTTTGTGCTGCGTCTTGCCTTGGGAGAAAGGATTAATTCTTGCATGAGAATATTCCGAACACTGGTTGGAGACGCTATTATCTTTTCATTTCTTTTCAACAACTCAGAAAAATGAGTGAAGTTAGCATCATAATACTTGGTGCAGTAGAGATCCAGAATGAGTTGCCTGGTTTTGTCATTAAAAGTATGAACAGGTTTCCTCCCACGATTACCGTGAATAAAGTAAGATTTACCCTCTTGTTGATAGCCTTTAATCATTCGGTTGATATGTCTTATTGAGCAATTTAGATACATTGCAGCTCTTTTCTTGTTTCCGCCTGTCTCAACTAACTTTTTAATAGTTAGGTATTTATTATTTTCTTCCATTGTTAATTCAACCTTTCTCAATGTAACCACCTCACGTAATGACATGAGATTAATTATACATTATTTTTGAGTTGGGACATAATCACATGTGGTACATTGAGACATTATCATAAATCGATCAGATTTCTCAGGAAAATATAACAAACGGAAGTTGACACTTAGAAAAAGCTGTGCTAAAATGTAACGGCGACCGCTCGTAGAAGGGTTTTAAATGCGGTTTTCCGCTGCCCTTAACGGCGAGATAGGATGGAGGAGGTACTTATTTAATGTACGCAGTAATTGAGACAGGAGGCAAGCAGTACAAAGTGAGAGAAGGCGATGTGCTGTTTGTTGAAAAAATTTCTGCAAATGAAGATCAAACTATCGTTTTTGACAAAGTGCTTGCTGTTTCAAACGATGAAGATTTGACGTTCGGAACCCCGCTTGTTCAAGGGGCTTCTGTAAATGCAAAGGTACTTGGTCACGGTAAAGGAAAGAAAATTACTGTTTTTAAATATAAGCCGAAAAAGGGCTATAGAAAAAAACAGGGACACAGGCAACCATATACAAGAGTTCAAATTGAAAAGATAAATTTGTAATATGATAGTTGCTGAATTTTATCGAAATAACCAGGGTTTGATCCGTGGTTTTAAGATCCGGGGCCATGCAGGTTACGACAGCCCCGGCAAAGATATTGTCTGTTCGGCCGTATCGGCGGTTGTTTACGCGGCTCTCGGCGGAATGGACGAACTGGCTGGATTTAGGAGTTTTGAGGAAAAGGATGGGGAGTATATTTCCTGTTTTATTCCGAATAACCTTACCGCCGAACAGCTTTTTACTGCAGATATTATATTGGGAACAATGATTGTTGGGCTTAAGCAAATTGAGGCGGAATACGGCCAGTATATCCGCATCCGGTATAAGGAGGTGTAACCGTGATAAAGGTAAATTTACAATTTTTTGCACATAAAAAAGGTGTAGGAAGCACAAAAAATGGACGTGACAGTGAATCTAAGCGATTGGGTGTAAAAAGAGGCGACGGGCAGTTTGTAAAAGCCGGGAATATACTCGTCCGCCAGAGGGGTACTAAAATCCATCCCGGAACCAATGTCGGAATTGGCAGTGACGATACACTGTTTGCGTTGACCAGCGGTATTGTAAAGTTTGAAAGAATGGGAAAAAGCAAAAAGAAAGTAAGTATTGTTGCCGATTAAATAATTTAGTTATAGAGGGGACGAGGATATCGTCCCCTTTTTTGCATACCGGAAAAGGATGCAAATCTTAGCTATGGAGGAAAAAAGCATGTTTGTAGATATTGCGGAAATTTATATAAAAGCCGGAGATGGCGGAAATGGAATTGTATCATTTCACAGAGAAAAATTTGTGCCAGCCGGAGGTCCCGATGGAGGTGACGGTGGCAGCGGTGGAAATGTCATATTACAAGCCGACAAAAAACTGAGAACGCTTACGGATTTCCGCTACAGGAAGCATTACAAAGCGGAGAGAGGAGCTGACGGCGGGAATAAAAAATGCACGGGCAAAAAAGGAGAAGATTTAATAATAAAAGTACCTGTAGGGACTGTTGTAAAGGATAAGGAAACCGGAATAATCCTTGCAGACTTAAAAAGTGATGCACAGGCGGAAGTTATTGCAAAAGGCGGAACGGGCGGAAAAGGTAATGTTCACTTTGCAACCCCGACAAGGCAAGCGCCTAATTTTGCTAAAAATGGAACGCCCGGAGAGGAAATATGGGTTGTTCTGGAATTAAAACTTTTAGCCGATGTAGGCTTGATAGGTATGCCGAATGTTGGAAAGTCAACTATCTTATCAGTTGTTTCTTCTGCAAAACCCAAAATTGCCGATTACCATTTTACAACATTAACACCGAATTTAGGTGTTGTTTCAATCGGTGAAGGTGAAAGTTTTGTTATAGCGGATATTCCGGGGCTTATTGAAGGCGCTCATAAAGGGATCGGCCTTGGTCATGATTTTTTAAAGCATATTGAACGCACGAAGCTTTTGATCCATGTTGTTGATATATCGGGTATGGAAGGGCGCAGTCCCATTGATGACTTCCATACTATAAACAGCGAGTTAAATAAGTACAGTCCCGAGCTTTCAAAGAGACCCCAGGTCGTGGCTGCGAATAAAACAGATATCCTTGATGACGAAAAGGTTTTGGAACGTCTTGTTTCAGAAGCCGGAAAGCTTGGATATAAAGTATTCCCAATAAGCGCGGCGACAGTGAAAGGAATAAAAGAGCTAATCCAATATGTTTATGAGCGGGTTAAAAATCTTCCGGAACCGGTGCTTTTTTCTCCCGACCAAAATATAACCATCTATAGAACAGAGGAGAGAGAACAGTTTACGGTCAATATTGATAACGGAGTATATGTTGTCGATGGACCATGGATCAGTAAGCTGCTGCGCGGGATTAATTTTAACGATTCTGAATCGCTCAGATATTTTCAACGCTCCATAAGGCAAAAAGGTGTTATTGACGCTCTCGTGGAAAAAGGCATAAAAGAAGGAGATACTGTTCGAATAGGAAAAGACATGGAGTTTGAGTATATACCATAAAACCGTGTATTGACATATCAAATTATTTATTATACCACATCAAAGTAAAATTTGGAACTAATTTTGTAAAAAATGCATATTTTTTTGTGTAAAATGTTAGCAATAGGTTCTTTATGTCAAATTTCGTGCTTTATA
>JAAYBO010000115.1 GCA_012730095.1 Clostridiaceae bacterium | reverse complement strand
CTTAATGTATCACCTCCCGACGAGCTTGTTTACGATCCCGAAACGTGGCTTAATCCACTCGACAAGGGAACATTATACCATGCCGTATTTGAACGGTTTTATAAAGCCTTATCGGAAATGAAAGAAAAACCAAGCAGGGAAAGACACAACAGCCTTATTCTTAAAATTGCGGAATCGGCGATAAACGAATTCAAAACAAAGATCCCGCCTCCGAATGAGATAGTGTTCGATATCGAAAAAAGGGAGATAATTGAATCATGCCTTATTTTCCTCGCGGGAGAGGAAGAAAACGCGGACGGCGCGATACCGGTCGAGTTTGAGCTTGGTTTTGGAATAAAGGATAAAGGATACCCGTCCGTAGAGATTACACTGCCTTCCAAAAGGAAGTTTCTTCTGTCGGGTATAATAGACCGTATTGACAAGTTGGGCGAAAACATTTACAGGATAATAGATTATAAATCGGGCGGGACTTACGGTTACAGCGACAGGGACTATTTTAAGCAGGGAAGGCAGATCCAGCACGCTTTATACGCATATGCGTGTGAAATGCTGCTTAGGAAGAATAACTTACAGAATGCCACAGTAATGGAAGGAGTATATCTGTTTCCTACGAAAAAAGGAGAGGGAAGGCGTTTTGTCCGTGTGCGGGGCGACATATCAAGATTTTTTGAACTGCTCGACGACCTTTTCACGATTATAGAAGAAGGCACTTTTGCCGCGACGGAGGATCCGGGCGAATGCAAGTGGTGTGACTATCAGGTTGTTTGCCGTATCGAAAGGCTCCAAAGAGTCATTGCGGGAAAACGCAGCAATCCTGATGCTAAAGCTTTATCTGCGTTAAGGAGGCTTGCCGGCTATGAGTAATATGAATAATAATGCTATCCCGGATATTGATGTCCGCGGCGAAATAAAAAATAACCTTGACATAAATATACTAGTTGAAGCGGGGGCAGGCTCGGGTAAAACGACAAGCATGATAAACCGCATGGTAAGCCTTATTGTATCAGGTAAATGCAGTGTGGAGAACATAGCGGCCATAACATTTACGCGAAAAGCGGCCCAGGAGCTGAAAGAACGTTTTCAGAACAGCCTCGAGCGATGTTTTTACGAGCAGGAAAACCCTGAGAAAAAAGAAATATTAAAAGAAGCGCTGAAAAATATGGAGAGATGCTTTATCGGCACAATACACTCGTTTTGCGCATCGCTGCTGCGTGAAAGGCCTGTAGAGGCATCCGTCGACCCCGATTTTGCCGAACTCGACGATATAACCGACATGCTTCTGCATAAACAGGCATGGCAGCAATATCTTTTGGATGTCAGGCTGAATTTTCCGGAAAAATTAGCCAGGTTGAACGGCTGCGGGCTGAAACCTTCCGATCTCGAAGATATATACTACCGGATTACACAGTACCCCGATGTTGAAATTGTTTATAATGAAATCCAAAAACCGGACCTTGCCCCCGCATATGAAAAACTTAAAGTTTTTCTTGAAAAAGCAAAAAGATATATTCCAAAAACCGAGCCGGAAAAGGGATATGACAACCTTCAGAGTAAAATTATGACCGGGCTCCGCAGGCTTCGCTATTACGATATGGACAATGAAACAAACAGGCTGAATATGCTTGAGATGTTTGAAAACGATCAGAAGGTTACCCTGAACAGGTGGCTCTGCGGCAAGGAAATAACAAAAGAAATAAATGAGGAAATAAACTATTTGTCGCAGACCGAAATACGGCCCGTATTAAAACATTGGAAAGAATACTGCCACTGTATCGCGGTAAGCTTTTTAAAACCCGCGGCAGAATATTATGAAGCGATAAAAACCAAACAATCGGGCTTAAATTTCCAGGACCTGCTGCTAAAGACGGTCAATATGCTAAAAAATTACCCCGAGGTTCGCTCATATTTCAAAAACAAATACCGCTGCCTGTTAGTCGATGAGTTTCAGGACACCGACCCAATTCAGGCAGAGCTTATGTTCTTTTTAACCGGGCAGGATGTATATGAAAAACAATGGCACAAGCTTGTGCCTGCTCCGGGTTCACTTTTTGTCGTCGGAGATCCCAAGCAGTCTATATATAGATTTCGAAGGGCAGATATCAATATATATAATCACGTAAAACGATTATTCCTTCAGACCGACGGAAAAGTCCTTGAATTAACCGCAAACTTCCGCTCAATTAATAATCTGGGGAAATGGTTCAATAAGACATTTAAAAATCTGCTTCCGCATGAAGCGGATTCTTATCAGGCCGCGTTCAGCCCTGTAAATACTATAAAAGATGAGACGGAAGGAACCAACTCGGGTGTTAAGGTGTTAAGCATACCGGCGGATTTCGCGAAAAAACAGGAAATAGTTGAAAAGGACGCGGACAATATCGCAAGGATTATAAGAAACTCTGTCGACGGCAAAGGAATAAAGCTCGCCCGTACGCCGGAAGAAAAAGAAACGGGGATTTTGGGAACGCCGGAGTACAGGGATTTTTTAATTCTTCTTAGATATAAGGACAGTATCGAGGTTTATGCGAAAACCCTTAAAAAATACGGCATACCGGTTAAGATATCCGGCGGAAGTTATCTTTCGGATATTGAAGAGCTTAAAGAATTTACTATACTTCTTAAGCTCCTTAACGATCCGGAAAACCAGATTCTCCTTGTTGCCGTATTGAGAGGAATTTTCTTCGGTATAAGTGACAGGGCAATAGCAGAATATAAGCTATCAGGAGGAATATTTAAAATATATGCGGAAATTCCGAATAGTTTACAAGAAGATACGAAAGCTTTGTTTGAAACAGCGTTCGGTAAGCTCTCAATATACCATAAATGGTCGAGGGACTACCATCCTGTGACCGCATTTGAGAAAATAGCGGCGGATATTGGCCTTTT
>JAAYBO010000114.1 GCA_012730095.1 Clostridiaceae bacterium | reverse complement strand
ATATCAGATAAATGATGTAATTACCCTTATGCGGGAGTGCTCCGGCAGTAGTATAGCAGATATCAGGGTCGACGGCGGGCCTACAAGGGACGCATTCCTTATGCAGTTCCAGGCGGATATTTCCGACGCTAAGGTAATAGTACCTGCCGTCGAAGAATTATCCGCATTGGGAAGCGCGAATATGGCAGGGTTGGCAACAGGCTTTTGGAAAAACAGAGATGAAATAACAAAAAACCGCACCGTGCTGAAAGAATATGTGCCCGGTATGGATTTAAGTAAACGACAACAGTATATACAGGGTTGGCAAGAAGCAGTTAACAGGGCTGTATTATAGTAACGGAAAAAACGGTACCTGCCTTACTAAAAACAGGATGTTGAAATTGTCAGGCAGTTTCTTCCGTTGATAATAACTTATGAAAGGTGGTAATATAAAATGGCAACATTTGGGGTAATTGTTTCCACAAGGGCTTTTTTTCCTGGGTGGCTTGCTGAAGAGGCAAGAAAAAAAATAGTAAATAAATTAACCGGAATGGGTTACGGTATTGTCATTGTTGAGCATGATGCAATGCCGTACGGCGCGGTGGAAAGTTATGAACATGCTCAAATATGTGCAAAATTGTTTAAAGAAAAGCGCGATATTATTGATGGAATAATAGTTGTACTGCCGAATTTTGGAGATGAAGTCGGTGTCGTAAATGCTATAAACGAAGCCGGGCTGAATGTGCCGGTGCTAATACAGGCTTGTGATGACGATCTTGACAAACTTGATATTTCACACAGAAGAGATGCCTTCTGCGGTAAACTGTCCGTGTGCAACAACCTGAAACAGTACGGCATTTTATTTTCATTAACAAAACTTCACACATGCGCTATAGAAAGTGAAGAGTTTACAGAAGATATTAAAAGGTTTGAGAAATTATGCAATGTCGTTAACAACGTACGTAAAGCAAGAATCCTTGCCGTAGGAACCCGTCCGGGCCCATTCCAGACAGTCCGTTTCTCGGAAAAAATACTGCAAAAACACGGTATCTCCGTACTGGTTGAAGATATAGGAAATATTATCGCTCATGCAAACTCGTTAGAAAGCGGAAACAAGCTTGAAGCGAAAATATCGGAAATATCTTCATATACCGGAATACCGGAGGGTACTCCACACGATAAGCTGGAACGGCTTGCAAGATTCAGCCTCGCATTGGAAGAAGCGGTCGAGCAAAATAAAGCCGTCGCCGGAGCGGTGCAGTGCTGGAATGTACTGCAAAATCAATTTGGATGCGCGGCATGTCTTGCCATGAGTATGCTTAGTGAAAAAGGAATCCCTCAGGCCTGTGAAATGGACGTTACAGGGGCGCTTTCGATGTATGTGCTCTCCCTTGCGGCAGGAAGCCCTGCGGGATACCTCGACTGGAACAATAATTACGGCAGCGACAGAAATACATGCATAGGCTTTCATTGTTCGAACTTCCCCGCATCATTTTTTGGAATCCGTCCGACACTCGGTGTTCTGGATATACTGGGCACGCAGCTTGGATATGATAACTGCTTCGGTGCGTGCACAGGCCAGGTCCGCCCGGGTCCGATGACTTTTTGTAAAATAACGACGGACGATACTACGGGCAGAATACGCGCATACATAGGTGAAGGCGAATTCCGGGATTTAACCATAAACAGTTTTGGCGGGTCCGCCGCGTGTTATGTGCCAAATCTTCAAAAACTAATGCACACAATATGTGAAGAGGGTTTTGAACACCATGTTTCGATGGTCCGCGGAAATGTTGCAGATATTGTTGAAGAAGCATTGACAAAATACATGAAATGGGATGTTATAAGGCATAGTTGACTGTTTTTGAGATTAATATGATGTACACGCAATAATAAACTGTAAATGCTGAGAAGGAGTTTAGCAATGAAGATCGTAAATATGAAAACAAACCGTATAAAGAATCCGTTGGGCTTTAATCTTGGTAATAAACCGCGGCTTTCATGGATCGTCGAATCAAAAACGGCAAAGCGCCAGGCTGCGGCCCAGATCCAGGTGTCAACAGATGCCGATTTCAGTAATATTATATTTGACAGCGGGAAAAGGACGGATATGGACAGCATTTGCTATCCTTTAGATATAGAGCTTTTTCCGAGAACGAGGTATTATTGGCGTGTATGCGTATGGGGTGACGACGGAAGCATTGCAACAAGTGATACTGCATGGTTTGAAACGTCAAAAATGAGCGAACCCTGGCCTGCGAAATGGATCAGTCCGGTATTTGATTCGTCCATTCATCCAGTTCTGTTTTCCGACTTTTCGGTAAAAGGAGAAGTAAAAAACGCGCGGATATATATCTGCGGGTTAGGGTTGTACGAGTTATTTATAAACGGAGATAAAACAGGAGATGAATACCTGTCACCCGGACTCGTCGCTTATGATAAATGGCTCCCATACCAAACTTATGATATAACCGGTCAAATAAAAACAGGAGCAAACCGCATTGAAGTAATGCTTGGAAATGGCTGGTACAAAGGGCGTTACGGCCTTGACAGGAAAAAAGCTTTCCGTTACGGTGACAGGTTTGCGTTAATATGTGAAATAAAGATCACATATGCAGACGGCGGCGAAGATACTTTTATAACGGATAAAGCGTCATGGAAATCCAGGAAATCATCCGTTATCGACAGCAGTATTTTTGACGGCGAAGTCTATGACGACACATTCCGTGATGATACCGTCTATCCTGTGACAACCGTTGATTTGGACATAAAAAAGCTTGAACCAAGAAGAAGCCCTGGCATAAAAATTAAGGAACGGATTGCCTCTGTTGAAATTATACACACACCCTCGGGCGAAACCGTTGTTGACATGGGACAGAACATGGTAGGCTGGCTTGAGTTTAAGAACAGCGCCAAAAAGAACTCGGAAATATTTATTCAATTCGGCGAAGTGCTCCAGGACGGAATTTTTTACAGGGATAATCTTCGTACCGCAAAATGCGAGTACAGATATATTTCAGACGGATCTTCAAAATGGGTCCGCCCCCATTTCACCTTTTACGGATTCCGGTATGCAAAGATTGTCGGCTGGGAAGGAGATATCAAACCGGAAGATTTCAGGGGCCTCGTTT
>JAAYBO010000113.1 GCA_012730095.1 Clostridiaceae bacterium | reverse complement strand
TGTTTCACTTTGTTGGTTTATGTAAAAAAACGTATTGACAACCATACAATGACTATATCGGGATATTTAGGATATATGTTTTCCGTTATTGTACAATTGGTTTTGTATGTTTGTTCTTATAAAAAATTATTGTACGTCTGAACGGTGACTTGTATCCTTTGACTTTACTTGCTTTTTTGGCTTTTTAATTGAATTTTGTACAGCGCCATGATAAAATATAGAATATAAACTGTTACCATAATTTAGTAGAGAAAAGAGGAATGAACATGTTAAAAAAGGTATTGTTGGTATTGTTGATTTGCTGCATGTTATTACCATCGTTAACGGCATGCGGAAAGAAAAAATCAAAATCCGCTCAGGACGATATAATTGATAGTGCAATTGATGAAGCAGCCGATTTAATAGGCCTTGATGACGATGTGAAGGATATGATTAAATCTTCTGAAGTGGATACATCCGACCAACAACCGGTTGAAGCGGATATTGAGATAATTGTGGATCTGCCCGAAGGCTGGGAAGAAAAAGAAGCGGGCGCAAACACAATAAAGGAATACGAAAAAGGTACCACCATGGTTACCATCATGAAACCCTGGGTTCCCGGCGGAGTAAATGATCCAAAGGGTGTCGCCGAGGCTGAAAAGGAAGTACTGGCTGAATCATTTGAAGGCGCCACGATCTCCGACATTGAAGATTTTAGCATTGGCGGTCTTGATGGCGCCCGTATGGATATAGATTTAACAATTGGGGGAACCATTAAACAAACACAGGTTTATGTATATTTTAAAAAGGGTAATGACTTCTATAAAATTATGGGTGCATACTTTTCAAACGATGAAGAAGCAAAAAGTGATTTATTTTCATTCCTTGATTTAATTGAAATCAAGTAACCTGATACCTGGAATAAAACACTTACAAAGCCCAGGCAGGCTGTGCATGCCTGGGCTATATTTTCAACAAGGATTGTTTGAAAGCTGGTTTTCCAATATGTCAATCAGCTCGTTCCAATGATGTATATGTAAATGCTCACACTTCGGCAAAATCCCTACGTAGCTTTTGTTCCACAGGTTTTCATATGTAAGGTCTTCGTACCATATTGGAAAAATACCCGCATTTGCCGCGCCCTCGATATCCGCAACCGTATTATCCCCGCAGAACCATACTTCGGACGCGTCAAGCCCTGCTTTTTTAAGTGCCAGTTCAAAAATATAGCGATTTGGTTTACGGAACATATATTCACTTGATGCAATTATAAATTCAAACCTGTTGTTTGGCAGCAGGCGGTTGATTCGCTCTGTCAGCGCCGCTCCTGAAAAAGAAATATTGCTTATTACGGCACTTCGGATATTGCGTGAGTTTATATAATCAATCATTTTATCGGCACCCGGCATGATATCACCGTAAGAGGTGTTATCCCAAAAGATACGTTCCGCTTCAGGCAACGGTATTGACAGCTCAATCCCAAGGTATTCATAAAGGAATCTCTGAAACTGCCATTCATGTAATTCGAATCCCATATCTCTTGAGGCACTGATTTCCGAAAACAAACGCTGCGCAAAATCATTTATCTCCTTTGCCGACAAATTATTTTTATTGTTCTTAACATACTTAAGCAATGCTTCCTGACCGCGCAAAGTATCGAAACCCGGCTCATGGAGAAGGGTATGCCCGTAATCAAACAATATCATCTTGGGATAGGTCATTTTTACACCGCCTTGTTTTATTAAAATAAGAAAAATACTTAATTGCAATATCAGGCTAACCATGCATTATGTATTAATTCGTATATGATATCATTCGTAATTAAGCGCATTTTTCGTCCATGGACAATTTGAGATACAAAGAGCGCATAACGTTTCTTCTACCCCCAGGTTTTCTTTTGCATGCTGCCTTGCCGCACGTCTGCAAGCATGCGGATCCAATAAAATATCTCTGTCAATTTCTGCTTCCCATAGTTTCCCTTTAACAGCGTTTCCGGGGCATACATTCGTACAGATATCACATTTCGGGCCACATAATGACTTAGTTACAGGAACGCCGCATTCCATAGGCGCATTTGTGAGAACGACTATTATCCTTGCAGCTGAGCCATACTCCTTAGTAACCAGAGCGGCACATTTACCGATAAATCCAACACCCGCCAGTGTTGCAACTGTTTTATGCGGCAGCACTGTCCTGTAATCGGAATCCTGTACAACCATAGTCTGAACTTTTGCCAGAGCTTTGTATCCTTTATCAATCAATAAATTTGCCGTATGTACAGCCAACTGGGGAAGCTTTTTATTTATTGGGGTAAATTCGCTCCAATACTGCCGCGCATCGCCGTTCATATTATCCTGCATCGCTTTTTTTGAATAGGCTAGTCCAATGACAATTCCATAATCAAAATTTTCTCTTATCTCTTTAGGAAGAACAGTTAAGTCTGCAAAACCAACTATTGAAGCTCCCATTGAGTATAACTCATTTTTTATCTCATCCGATAATCCCATGACACTACTCCCTGTTTGTAAAATTTATTACGATGCAATGCGAATGTTTGTAACACAGAAAAAATTAATTAAAGCAACAAGCACAAGCCGCTTATACAGGCAGGAGTTATTTTAGTTTTTTCTGCATAACAAGTTTATTGTCAACTTCGCAGCAAACATAAAAACCTAATTTTTCATACAATTTAACGGGTCCCATAAAGTCTTCTTCCGTATTTATAAATTCTTTGTTAGGATATGCCTCTACAAAATCAAACCCTTCTTTTTGCGCATCTTCGCAAACACGGCTCAACAGTAACTCCGAAACACCTTTACGCCTCATTTCCGGTGCAATTGCAAAACAGAGTACAGATTTAACCTTTATGCCGGGTGCATCTTCATATTTATGAAACGGCTTCATAAACATTTGCCACGAGAGGCATTCCAAGCAATCTGATTTTGTGTTTGCATTGCACCACCCAACAACCTTGTTGTCACAATACGCAAGATATCCTTTGATCTTACCTTCATTAACATATTCAATTGCTATGTCTCTTCTTTTTTCAGCAGTGGAAAAATCTTTTCCTTCAAAGTTATCGCTACTCCAGCATACACAATAGCATCTATGTTCATCTTTATTTGTGGAGTGTGGTGTAGTATCAAAAAAGTGCAAATAATCATCCAACAGATCTGGTGTCAATTTGTGAATTTCAATATTCATATCCAATCCTTTCCGAACCGTTAATTATTATATAGCGATTCTTTTGGCTTTTTGATTTGTTTCGGCTTCTCAGCTTATTCAGAGTGGGAAATATTTTTACACCATTATATACCTTTTATAATCAACTAACAATAAAAGTAAAATTTATTACGGTTTTGACTGAATAAAAAAGGAATATACAATCTTTTCTTTGTCTATTCCTCATTTATCGTAATATGTCTCTATATGTCGTGAAAAGGGTATGTTCGGAAACTAATAACGGAACTCGTGGGCATCCTTTAACACCATGTCTTTTACCTTCATAAGGCGGGTAAGGTTTGAGCGCTCGTTTTCGTCGAGCTTCATGACAATGTATTTTATTGTTTCTTCAAGATTCGGGATTAGGACATATTCCAGGGCGTTAACTCGGCGGCGTGTTTTTTCTATTTCATCTGCAAGAAGCTGCGCCGACTTTTCCATTTCGGCAAGCTTTAAAAGCTCGGGAACCAGCTCCGACAGCGTCGCGATTGCTTCATCAAGTTCTCCTGTCGTATTTGCAAAACCATATGGATAAATATCACCTTCACCGCCGCCCTCGGTAGTATATTCCAAAACAGGCACGTCAACACTCATAATGTTTTTCGTGGAGGCTTTCAGGTTAACTTCTACCTTAGGAAACATAAGCGCTTCCTCAAGCACTTCTGAATTCATCAATGCTCTTGCCATAACAAAGCGGGAATGAACAATGCCGACCTTGTGTTCCACTTCTTCGCGAAGGCGCTTATTTTCCCGGACTATATCCAGGAATCTCTTCATTAATTCATCACGCTTATCTTTTAAAAGTTTGTGTCCTCTGCGGGCAGTCTTTAACCTTTTCTTCAAGCCGGTTAAAACCATCCTCGTAGGATTCACATTCAAACGAGCCATGTATAAATCTCCTAACCTAAAAACATATTGTCGTAATTAATTCATTTTAAAATCTCAAGGACAGTCAACTGATTGTCAGACAGAAGAACCGTCTCCTTGTCTGTCCCTCGGAGGAACTGTCCCTTTGTCTGGGGACCCGGAAAAATCATCCTCCGTATGTTCCGACGGACAAACTGACAAATCTTTGTGTCAAAAGAACCGTCCCCTGACAACTACCTCTGTTTGAAGTATTTGTCTATGAATTCCTGGCGTATGCGCTTAAGCTCTCCTACAGGCAATATAGACATAAGCCTCCATCCGAGGTCAAGGGTTTCTATGATTCCGCGCTCGGTATTAAAACCCTGCGATACGTATTCGGCCTCGAAATTATCGGCAAATTTTGCGTATAGCTTATCTGTTTCCGTTAACGCGGCGTCTCCCAAAATAACGGCAAGTTCCTTTGCTTCCTTGCCCCTTGCGTAAGCCGCAAAAATCTGATTCATTGTATTGGCGTGGTCTTCGCGGGTCTTACCAGGACCAATTCCTTTATCCTTCAAGCGCGACAACGACGGAAGTACGTCTATCGGCGGCGTAACACCTTTCTTGTGCAGTTCACGGCTTAATATAATCTGCCCCTCGGTAATATACCCTGTAAGGTCGGGAATAGGATGTGTTTTGTCATCCTCAGGCATAGTCAGGATCGGGATAAGCGTAATGCTGCCTTTAAATCCTTTTTTCCTGCCTGCACGCTCATATAAAGTCGCAAGGTCGGTATAGAGATAACCGGGATATCCGCGGCGCCCCGGTACTTCCTTCCTCGCGGCCGACACTTCACGGAGGGCTTCGGCATAGTTTGTGATATCCGTTATTATTACCAATACGTGCATATCTTTTTCAAACGCGAGGTATTCGGCCGCGGAAAGCGCCATTCTCGGAGTGGAAATACGCTCTACCGCCGGGTCGTTCGCAAGATTCATAAACAATACGGCTCTGTCTATCGCACCTGTCCTTTTAAAATCAGATATAAAAAAGTCAGCTTCTTCAAAGGTTATCCCCACTGCCGCAAACACAACGGCGAATTTACTTTCGGTTCCCAATACCTTGGCTTGCCTCGCAATCTGCGCCGCAAGTTCCGCATGAGGCAAACCGGAGCCTGAAAATATCGGCAGTTTTTGGCCGCGAACCAGAGTATTCAGGCCGTCAATCGCTGATATACCTGTTTGTATAAACTCGGAAGGATAATCGCGCGCGGCAGGGTTCATAGGCACTCCATTAATATCAAGCCTTGTATCCGGAATGATTTCCGGTCCCCCGTCTATCGGCTTTCCAAGGCCGTCAAAAACACGTCCGAGCATATCCAGTGAAACCGGCAGTTCCATTCCCCTTCCAAAAAAGCGTACCTTACTATCCGACAGGTTTATGCCGACCGCGCTTTCAAAAAGCTGGACAACAGCGTTTTTTCCGTCTATCTCCAATACCTTGCAGCGTCTTATTTCACCGCTGCTTAATTCAATTTCCCCAAGTTCGTTATATGTTACGCCCTCTACATCCTGCACCAGCATCAAAGGGCCGGCAATTTCGGCTATTGAACGATATTCTTTTAACATAATTACTCACCCTCCTTTGAGACCAGCGCTTCCATCTGTTCTGCCAGTTCTTTCTCTATTTTCAGGAATTCTTCGTCCACATTTTTCTGCGGAACGTATTTTGCACGCCCGATTCGCTCTCTTGCCGGCAGATTAAACAGTTTATTCAAGTCAACACCCTCTTTTATCGCATCCATTGCCTTGTAATAATACGATAAAATTAGTTTGAGCATTCTGAACTGCTTATGGGTCGTAGCATAAGTGTCTATATCATGAAACGCGTCCTGGTGAAGGTAGTCTTCCCTGATTGAACGGGCTGCCTCTAAGATTACCCTGTCTCTTGCAGACAACGCATCAATTCCGACAAGACGCACAATTTCCTCAAGTTCGGCTTCTTCCTGTAAAATCCTCAGCATATCGGCTCTGTATTTGCTGTAGTCCCTGGATATGTTTTCGTTATACCAGTCCTTAAGCCGATCTGCATATAAAGAATAGCTGATAAGCCAGTTAATGGCCGGAAAATGCCTTCTGTAAGCAAGGTTTGAATCAAGCCCCCAGAAAACTTTTATAATACGCATTGTTGCCTGGGTAACCGGCTCCGACAGGTCTCCGCCCGGCGGTGAAACAGCTCCGATTGCCGACAGAGCGCCAATTCTCTCATCAGAACCCAATGTAATAACTTTTCCGGCACGCTCATAAAACTGCGCCAATCGCGACGCGAGGTATGCAGGATATCCTTCTTCCCCGGGCATCTCTTCCAACCGGCCGGACATTTCACGAAGTGCCTCGGCCCACCGTGATGTTGAATCGGCCATCAATGCTACCGAGTAGCCCATATCACGGAAATATTCCGCTATTGTTATTCCTGTATATATCGACGCTTCACGCGCCGCAACGGGCATATCAGACGTGTTTGCTATAAGGACCGTCCTCTTCATTAATGATTCACCCGTCCTTGGGTCCTTAAGCTCCGGAAACTCCATCAAAACATCGGTCATCTCATTCCCGCGCTCGCCGCACCCGATATATACAACGAGATCGGCATCCGACCATTTTGCGAGCTGGTGCTGCACAACGGTCTTTCCGCTGCCGAAAGGACCGGGGATTGCCGCTACGCCTCCCTTAGCTATAGGAAACAAAGTGTCTATCGTTCTTTGCCCGGTAATCATTGGTTCATCCGGCGGCAGCTTTTCCTTATACGGTCTTTCCCTTCGGACAGGCCACTTTTGCATCATCGTCAGTTCAACGGCAGTACCGTCCTTGGTTCTAATAACCGCAACAGGCTCTTCTACCGTGAATTCACCTTCAAAAATATCATCAATTATTCCTTCAAGCCCGATAGGTACCATTATTCTGTGTTCAAAAACAACATTTTCCTGTACTGTTCCGATGATGTCACCGGCGGCAACCTTGTCCCCCTTCGACAAAACCGGTTTGAATTCCCACTTTTTATTCCGGTCGAGAGCACTAATATTAATTCCGCGGGTGATATTGCTGCCTGCCTCTTCCCTCATCGCTTCCAAAGGACGCTGTATCCCATCGAATATATTCTCCAATAGGCCGGGCCCTAATTCTACGCTTAATGGGGCGCCGGTGGATACTACCGGTTCACCCGGACCCAATCCTGACGTTTCCTCATAAACCTGTATTGATGCCCTGTCTCCATGGATCTCAAGCACTTCGCCAATCAATTGATGCCTGCTCACACGAACCACGTCAAACATATTTGCATCGCGCATTCCCTCAGCTATTACCAAAGGACCTGATACCTTGATTATCGTTCCCTGGCTCAATCATATCCCTCGCTTTCGATATCTATTAACCGTGTAAGTTCATTCAATGTGTTCAGTCGTCTCGGAAAAGGATGTCTGCTCCAACGGCTTTTTCAACACATTTTTTAACCCCGTTCATTCCAATTCCAAGGCTTCCTGCTGTTCCCGGTATCGGGATTACCGCTGGAAACCTTTTTTCACGGTATTGATTTATTTCTTCCTGTATACCGGCAGCGGTTTGTTCAGTAATATATATAACAGCATATTTATCGGCTGCCAGTTCCGATAATTTGCCGGCTGCCTGTTCATTGTTTTCTACGGGGAAAACTGAAAAACCCAGAGCTTTAAACCCTAAAACCGCGTCCTTTTCTCCAATGACACCAACCTTATACATAACCCAAACGCAACCTTTCACGGATTAAATCATCATTCAGCCTGTTGATTTTTCCCGTCATAATTATACGTACATTTCTTATTTCAGTTTCTTTAGCAAAAAGATAAGCAATAAAGGGCTCAACTCCCATTGTTATTAATTTGGATTGCCGGATATAACGCATCAGAAAATCATCAAGAAGCTTTTCCAGCCCTGAAATATTCTTTTTTTCCGTATACAGTTCCCATCCCCGTTTTACCGTGTCGCCGTATCTTGTTTGCCGTAAATCGTCAACAAATGCTTCAACAGATTTGTCAAATTCGGTAAAATAAAACTCTTCGCTAAGTTCTCCGCCTTTTAGCAGTAGTTTTCCGATAAAATCCCACGATTTGTTCATATTGCGAGCACGGATATACATCTTTATGTTTGTTATGTCAATGATAATTCGGGCTAGTTCATGCAGGAACGGGCTGTCAAATTCGTTAAGATCATTGACGAACTGGGCATATGAAGCATTATCCATTATTAAATCGACAGCCTGTGGATCACGCATTCTTGAAAAAGTATCATAAGTATCGTTTATTGCCTGAATCATAATGGGACTTAGTTCATTATAATCCCGCTCTCTGATGATCCGTTTTATTTGCTCTATCCCAAATATACCGGTATCCGTAAGTATTTGCGGTGTTTCCTGCCCGGAAAACTCAGCCTTCAAAAGAACCTTTACATTAAAATAGTCATATTTCCTTTTAAACGCTTCGACTACTTCTGACACAGGTGCGATTTCAGCTAACAGGGCATACGTCTTTTTCATTTCTTCGGCAAGAGCCTGTTCAAATGAATAAAAATTTTCAGTATTCCCATAGCCATACTCCGCTTCGGTTAGAACCTTAAACGCGTCTGCCGCGTTTGGCGCTTCAATCATCCTGTTAAGCCTGTCGCTGTCAAGCAGTTTTATTTCTTTTGCACGGATAAGGCCAACTGCATAAGCATAATCGTCCTGGTTAACTTTTATCATTACATTACCTCATAGCAAAAATAAAGCAATTTATTATCATATTGCAAAGCTTTACTGTATTTTATGAAAAGAGTATGTTTACCACGTCATTTTCTATCTGGGGTCTTAACATATCAAAAACAATCTCAAACGTGCCGTTTATCTCCATATCACCATATCTTAAAACAAATCCGCCCGCTGTTTGTACTGTTTCATCGGATAATGCAACTGTCCCATTTCTTCCAATGGTTTTAAGGCGGCGATTAATATTATCGGTGAAATTTCTGTCAATACGTTTTCTGTCCCTTTCGGACAGGAGTATTTCCCCTGCTCCGTCGGAAGCCGCGCCGGCAACCATTTCTTCAAGCATTTTCTGATATTCGGTGTCAGTCAGACCCGTAATTTTTTCAACGGCTTTGGCAAAAGCCTCTTCAACCATGTCCTGCTTCGCCTTTAATATCTCTTTCCTGGCTTCAAGGCCGGCAACAGAGATAAGGCGCCGATAGACTTCCTGGCCTTCGGCTTCCGCCTTCTTAAGTATTTCCGCCTTTTTTATTTCCGCTTCCTTTAAAGCTTGATCGGTAATACTCCGGGCTTCCTGCCTTGCCTGTTCCTCAATTTCAAAGGCTTTGTTTTCGGCATCCTCCAGAATTTTCGCTTTTATTTTATCAGTTCCTGTCATTTGAGCGCTCCTTTGTCAACCTATCATTAAAATTGATACGATAAGCGCAAGTATGGCAAACATCTCAACCATAAGCGCGAGCGTAATAGCGCTTCCTACAGATTCCGGGTGCTTTGCGATCATCTGGATTCCAGATGAAGCAACCTTACCCTGATATATCGCCGAAACAAGGCCGACAACTCCCATCGGAAGCCCTGCGGCAAGCAGCCTAAGCCCTTCCTGGAGCGCCATTGCTTCATTAACCTTGCCGATAATTAGAAACGCAATTACAAAGCCGTAAATTGCCTGTGTGCTCGCAAGTGCCTCCAAAAGCATAACTGAGCCAAATTTCGAAGGGTCCTCGGATAGAACGCCGGCACCCGTCTGCCCAGCAATACCAACTCCTTTTGACGATCCGAATCCTGCTACTAAAAAAGCAAAAGCGGCACCAATATAAGCTAAGAATTGTCCGGTAAGAATTTGTTCTAACATTATAAAACCTCCGTTTTCGTCATTATGCGGTAAAAATCATATTATATCCCCGCATCGTACTTTAATTGTATATATTTTGTATTGGCTTTCAGCGGGCTGAAAGCTTCGCCTCCGCCCGTGAAGAATTTGCCAAAAAATTCAAGATACTGCAGCCGGCAGGAATGGACATACGCGCCAAGCACATTTATTCCAAAGTTTATAACATGGCCTATGAGTAATATTGCTGCCGCGACAATTACTTTTAAAACAACAGGCATATCAAACATGACACTCATCTGATTTACTATACCTGCTATAATCGACGTTGCGAGACCAAGGGCCAGAAGCCTTGAATACGAAAGTATATCGCTTAAAAACCCTATTACATCATATAGGCTTGACAGTCCACCAAAAAATTTCTTTATTATACCCTTTTTCCCTCGGCCCTGGGTAAGAATCAGAAGCACAGCACCGGCAGCAAGTACATACTTGCCGACATTCGACAGCTGCGCCGCCGTCTCCTGGTTAACAGCCGGGGCGTACGGCAGCAGGGTAAGTACAGCGCCGGTAAAAAACACATACCAAAACCCCGCATCAAACAGCGCATCAATATATTTACCCCTGCGTATCAGGTTTGCCGCTTTAAGCGCAAGGCCGACATACATGTGAATAACACCGAAAAGCAAAGACCAGCTAAGCATAAGCTCCGGATTACTGACCATGTCAAACCAGACAGCATATGGAACTAATGCGCTTATGCCAAACCAGCCACCAAACATCAAGCCCCAGAACATTGTTGACAGGCCGCAGAAAAACATAAGTTTCATAAACTTGCGGGTATTGTCCTGTAATTTAAATCGCCACAGTATAATAGCTGAAAGAACAGACAGAATAATGCCATATCCTCCGTCGGACAGCATCAGGCCGAAAAACATTACGAAAAACGGTGTCATGACGACATTCGGATCTATTTCACGGCTGTCGGGTAGGCTGTACATTCTCAGCACCGGTTCACCGGCTTCGGCAAGCCCTTTGTTTTCAAGAAGAACCGGAAACGCTTCATCTTCCTGTGGGTCCTCAATCTCCACACTTACAGTATAATTCGACTCCAGATACTTTTTAGCCGAATCGGATAATTTCTGAGGGAGCCATCCCTTTATTAAGAAAGCCTTATTAGTCTTTAAAACCTTTTCCGCAGCCTCAATACGGTTTTTTTCCATGCTGAGTACATCGTAAAGAACCTCTATCGCAGCTCTGGAGCTCCGCATATCTTTAATTCTATCAATTATTTCTTCCCTTTTTTTATTGATTTGCTTTAAATTGATTTCTATTTGTTTAAGATTATCATCAACAGTACCTGAAATGCTGTTGAAAGTTGTCCTGTTAAATCCCCTGGACTTCATATACGACATGGTTTCCTGTTCAGCTTCCCTGTGATAAATAATATATATATAGTGCTGATCCTTGTCGCTGTTTACCCTGAATATCTGAGACAACGGCGCCTTATCCGGAAGCTCCGATTCAATAAGAGCCAAGCCGAATGCGGCCGGAATTGTACCGGCTGTAAAACCGGTCCTTTTCGTACCTGAAAAGTCGATCGGTATGATAAGCCCTTTCCATGGCAGAAACGAGCGGTAAAGATTGTAAACCCTGTTTTCTTCCGCTTTTAATTCGATAAGCTCACGCTCGTATTCTTTTAACTTATAAACGTCTGAAAATATATTCTCATTATCATCAATAATTTGTTTAACCTCGGCAATGTCTACCGTACGTTTGCTGCTGAATAAAGGCTTTTTTTCAGGGCAAAACCTGCCAAGAACATCCAAAGATGCTTGTACATCCAAAAGCTTATTATCGATATGTGATAAGTCTTCCCTGACTTCGGGGTGGGATGCGATCATTGCATAGTCCTGATTACTTACGTTGCTTATTTCAACTGCTCCAAATTCCATCAGGCTGTTGATTAGCTGTTCACGCTGCTCCTCGATTCCAAGCAGCGTAATTTTGTTCATTTTGACGATCAACGCTTCACAATCCTTCCTACAATCAGATCAACTGCTTCGTTCATTTTCACGCCGGCTTTTGTTTTTATTTCACTGCATTTTGCCTGAGTATCCATTTTTATATCGACTATATCCTTTGCGGCTTTTTCTTCGGCCTTTTGGATAATAAATTTAGCTTCAGACTCTGCTTTTTCCACCTCTTTTTCAATTAAAACGGCGGCTTCCTTTCTTGCGGAAGAGATAATATCTTTAGCCTTCTGCTGGGCTTGCGCTTCAATTACATCCGCCTGTTCTTCCACCGCGGCGATTTCTTTTAAAATGGCTTCCGCCATGCTTACACCCCATTTCCTTATTTATTATACCACTGTTCAAATATTTAACAACACTCATTTGTTTTGTTTCTTCAAGACACAACTTAAACAACAACCCAACTGGGTGCGGGAAACGCCAAACCCTTCACATCCTATTGAGCTGTATGCGACAAACAATTTTCACTTAAAAATATCCAGCGCATAAAATGCTTTAATAAACAATGCAGTTCCTTCCGTTTTTTTTCGCTTTGTACAACGCCCTGTCAGCCTCCTCAATGACTTCGGCAGCCGATCGCATTTTCTCGGTTTTTTCCGCTACGCCTATGCTGACCGTAACATTAATACTTCCTTCGCCTTTTCTGCGGCTTATTATTCTTTTTGGTTTCTTTTTCGGCCTGTCTTTACCCCTTATTATGAACGGGCGTTTTTCGATATTTATTCTCAGCATGTCAAGCTGATCTATTACTTCATCGGGAGATCTCCGGGGGAAAATAATAGCAAACTCTTCCCCTCCGTACCTGAAGACTTTACCTGATTGGATATTCTTATTTATCAATGAGGCTATCATTTTTAAAACATCGTCGCCAATCTGATGCCCATATGTGTCATTCACGCGTTTAAAATGGTCAATATCCACCATCGCAACTGTGTATTTATTTCCCAACCTTAAGATTTCCTGTTCCATTGCCCTTCTTGACAGTACCCCTGTCAGCGTATCATGGAAGGCAAGTGAATATGACGCTTCAAAAAGAGCGATAATAAAAATTAAAAACACGGCCGAGAAAAAAATCGACAGGACATCCGGGTAACCGGCAAAATGCAGGATAATAAAGCTGCAAAGCGCAGCTCCCGTAAATGCAATATCCATCATCGAAGACAGGATTAAAAACCTTGCAAGAAGAACACACAGGCAAACGATAAATAAAAATATGCTCAAACCAGGTATTCCTTTATCCTCCATTATCCGGAAAGCAAGATGTGTCTGCTTTAATCCAGCAAGAGCGGGATTTACGGTACCAGCGTCAATCAGGATAAAGAATGTTAAAAAAATAAAAACAATCCCTTTAATAAGCCCGTTTTTACTTGTTATTCCCCTCTCTTCCATCACGGCAAGCATAATAAACCCAACAGGGATGAGCAATGAAATGCCGTTTACAAGTGCTTTTTGGTTCAAACCGTTTTTGCTAGATATCACAGACATTGTAAACAATAGGACGGCTACAGCGTAAAATACCCTGCTGTGCTGAAACCACACGCATAAGACAAGGGCGAAGAACGCAAGTATGTAAGGGAGGGTAATGAAAATGACATTCAGCTTATTGTAGGATACCAGTGTTCCCATTGCCAGCATCCAAGCAAGAAATAATATAAGAAAAGGAAAGAGTGCAATAATTGTTTTTTTACCCTCAAACTTGAACATGCAACCTCACATCCTAATAATATAACCATCCCAGGTAAACGGCAGCGTGCTCGGTTGTCTTTAACACTACACATAAAACTTAATGTAATACATTCAATTGCAAGACCACGTTATACCATTTCAATTATAGTATAACGGGGTTAACATGGCAACCTTTTCACAGGCGCGCAAGGGAACGAAACACCCGAAGCAGGACCCGCGGGAACAATGTACGAAAATAGTTCCTCATAATTATTGCGCTGATTCAACCAGATAAACAGCGGGTGATTCGGGTGTTTTCGGTTACGATGGGTAGCGGAATTGGCAAAGCGCGGTATCATTGATATAATTTTTTATGCGGATATTGATTATGTACAGCCTTATTTTGGAGGAAGTTTGTTTTATGATAATGATTTTTACCGCGCTTTACTGCGAAGCGAAGCCTTTAATACGGTTTTTCGGTTTAAAAAAAGATCCGGGGTTTATCAGGTTTCAGGTATTCAGAAATGAAGATATTATTCTTCTTATTACAAAACCCGGAATTGCCAATGCCGCGATAGGTGTTACGCATTTATGCTCCGTATATCCGCCCGGCCCTTCCGATCTTCTGCTTAACATCGGCATATGCGGCGCAAAGAACAGGGATATGCCAATTGGAACGGTTTATCTGTGTAATAAAATATATGAAATGGAAACAGGATTCAGCTTTTACCCGGATATGATTTACGCGCACCCGTTTGAGGAAAGCGGTATAGCAACAAACAGCAGCCCTGTTTTGGAAAAACACACGGAGCATATTCCTGAAAACCTAACCGATATGGAAGCATCCGGCGTTTACCGGGCGGGAATGTTATTTTTTCAGCCGCACCAAATGTTTTTTGTTAAAATCGTATCGGATCATTTTCAGCTTGATAAAATCGATTCCAACATTGTGAATGAGCTGATTCAGCAAAATATATCCGAAATCGCCGCCTGGATCACTCGCCTGCACAACAGGATGATAAATACTCCTCCGCTGTTTACACCAGATGAAGAAAACATGCTTGCCGAGGTTTCAAAAAACCTCAGGCTGACTGTTTCGATGCAACATCAACTCAGGCAGGCAATGCGTTATTATAAGCTTCAATACGGCAGCTTTTCCGAGCATTTGTCCTCTTTTTTTGAAAAAGAAGATATTTTGCCAATAGAAAACAAATACGAAAGGAAGAAATGTTTTGAACGGCTTATGCGGGAATTTACTTAATCCGCCTTTTTCACATATATACATTGAAAGGGATATAACAGATCACCCAAATACAATAAAAATTCTGTCACATTTCCCAAAGTCGAGGCAGGTTTTAATAAAGCACTATAAGGACATATTTTGCAGAAGTCGTCAGAATTATTCGCTTCAAAAACAATCGCAGAACCTTATCCTTGCGAAAAAACGCTCTCCATTTATTTATCAGGGATCACCGCTTTGCCAGAACTTCGGAAATCCAAACTTTTATTATGCAAACATGGCAATTAACTGTGTTTTTCATTGTGAATACTGCTATCTCCAAGGCATGTACCCTTCGGCCAATATTGTTGTTTTTGTTAACCTTGAGGATATATTTGATGACGTCAGAATGCTCCTAAAGAACTGTCCGGTGTACTTATGCATTTCTTATGATACGGATTTGCTTGCTCTTGAAAAGTTTCTTGGTTTTTCAGAAAAATGGTTTGAATTTGCGGGATTTTACCCTCATCTTACCGTGGAATTAAGAACGAAAAGCGCAAATTGGAGCAGTCTTGAAAAATTTACACCGCAAGAGAACATAATACTTGCGTGGACATTATCCTGCGACCGTGTGTGGGAAAAATACGAGCACGGGACACCTTCCCCGATGCAAAGACTTAACTGCATTGAAAAGGCATTAGCAAAGGGATTTCAGGTAAGGATTTGTTTCGATCCAATAATTTATATAAAAGACTGGGAAAAGCAATACAGAGAATTGATCGAGACGGTGTTTTTAAAACTTCCCGCCGATAAAATCAAAGACGTTAGCATGGGCAGTTTTCGTATACCCTGTGGATACCTTAAGAACATGAGAAAAAACAAGCCTTATTCGTCAATAATAAATTATCCGTTTAGGGCGGCTAACGATGTATACACTTATCCTTCCGATTTATCCGATAAAATGAACTCATATATACACGGGCTTCTTAAAAAATATATTCCCGAGGAAAAAATTTTTCTGTGGAATAACTAAAACGCCGGCAAAATAAAAGGGAGGATTTAGCCTCCCCTTCCAAACACTTGTTGCTTCTATTTTCTGCGTCTATCATCTTTTTCTTCTCTGGATTCTCTTCTATCCGGGCAGCGGTCTTTTTCAAATTCTTCTTCAATCGGGAAGTCAAAAGCCTGCGGTGGGAAGAACTGATCGAACGGGAAATCAATGGTTTCAAAAAGTTCGCATGGGTTTTCATCTGTCGAAGCTATGCACTCACGGTTTGGAATACAGAAATTGAAAGCCGGAATTAAAAGCTGAACAAGCCGTGTAAGCTTAATTATTGAGAATAATCCAATGGTTACGACAACATTCTTCTGTGGGAATATTCTTCTTCTCCCGGCGGCAACATTATCACTTTCTTCAATTTCATCGTATTCATCCCCAAAAGGTCGAACCTTTGGACAGTGAATCTTCTTAATCCGTGCATTCAGTACAAGAGGTTCGGCAACTTCAACTTTTACCGTCGGCTTGTTATCCTGCTGTATCATCGAACCGCAGCCGTCACAATCTTCCGCTGATGAACAGAATTCAGGATCGGTTGAGCTGAATACTTTTACCTGTCCTTCCGAACCAAACAGAATAACAGTTTTCGCAAACCAAACGAACCCAACCTTTGGATCAGAACTAACAAGGTTATTAATCTGATCGCGATAGCAGAATTCCACCTTCACCTTTATCTTGTAACGTACATTTACAGTAAAGAAACCTCTTTTAAACGGCACATCGTCAAGATCCGCCAGAACCTTTACTACCTCGGCCTCCTTTACTCTCACCTTAACGGCTTTGTCTATCAAACACTGTACATCTTCTACAAAATCAACTACTGCATCTTCAATACAATCTTTTTCCCGGCAATGATCATACACCTTTTCTGCCTGTACGCAAACAGCTTCTCTAAGCTTGCAGATGTCCTCGCCGTCGATAAGACCCGCAACAACCTGCTCTTTGCTCATATGCTACATTCCCCCAAAGTCAAAAGTATCTCAATTTCATAATATGTCTGTATAAATATTTGGTGATTAACAAGCATGCTTTTTTGCAACTCTTTTCTCTGTTAATGTTCACTATTTTGAATGACCGGATAAACAGCTATAGACATATTTCCCGATTAATAAACATAGTATTTTAATAAATAAGATATGGACAAACCCGCCTTAAGGAGGAAGAGATGAATAAAGGGGAGCAAAAGCATATAATTTTGAAAAACAGTTTTGGTATATCATATCATATCTATTTTGATCAGGAGCGTGGTTTGTGCCTTAGGATGCTGGATAATGAAAGGGTATGGTCTCGTGCTTTTGTTCTTTCCGATCTGTCTGTAAATGATTTCTGCGCCGCTATTGATAACAAAGATATAATTCATTTTGTTTTCCAGGCTAAAGACGGGCGGATTTTGTACGGACACGGCCGCCGCGGACACATAGACATACAGCCGATACTTGGCAGCAAGGACACTACACCGTGGCACAAGTATGTATCATTGCTTGTGTTTAATGATACAATTTTGTTTTTTTATGTAATACGCCACAATGATCGCCATTTGATCGCAATGCAGGGCATTATTAAAGGTGCCCTGTCAAAACCAATGGCAATAGATTATATTGATGGACCTAATAAACATTATCTTGTTATCAGGGATCGGGTTGGAAAATTTCATCTTTTTTATTGTCGTTCAGAAAAAAACGGGATGAGTTTGAATCACAGGGTTTTAAAGGAAGATCAAACCATTTTTACTGCTGCCGAAAAGCTGTATGAAACCGAGGGCGACATCCTGTTCCCATCAGCCGTATGCGGAAAAGATAATCGGATTTATCTTGCTTTTCAGGATTGTTGTGACGGCATATGCCAGGTTTTATTTAAGGAGCTTGGTATGACTGAGCCGTTAATGCTTTACAACAGCCAATCCCCGGCAGGCCGCAGCGGGCTTGTTTATAATAACGGCATTCTTTTTCTTTATCGTACCGGTGCTCAAAATATATACTATAGAACATCTAATGACGAAGGTATTAACTGGACAGATGAAACACGTTATCTTTCTGATTACACGGGTATACCCTGCCGTTTTATTTATGATACAAACATAGATAAAGAACACTCATCGTGGTGCTTCAACGAAATACCGGGAAGCTTCTCAAAAGGGTATCAATTTGCCTTTCTGAGTGAAGAACGCGCATCGCACGTCACTGAGGTTAAATCTACCGGAAAAGTTAACGGCATAATTGATAGCATACTGCCTGCAAAAAAACCTATCAGCGTAAAGAACGGAAAATCAGACCTTCTTACCGGTGAGATGCCGGCCAATAATCTTGATAATAAGATTATGCACCTTAAGAATTTTATCGAAAATATGCAAAAGGAATTGACTAAGCTGTGGTTAACACAGAAGGAATATGATAAAAAACTCATAGAGTTACGTGACGATATAGATATACTTAAACAAAACTTAGATTACTTATCAAAGGATGTATACGGCAATGAACAGGCTTAAAGAGTTGTTAAACTAATTTGACGGGTTGACGAGCTCACGCCACGCAAAGTCGCCCCTGTGCAGCCCGTTTATAAGGATCTCGGCTGTCGCAAGGTTTGTAGCTAACGGAATATTATTGTTGTCGCAGTATTCACGAATAGTATTAAAACCCTGAAGTTTCTCTTCCTTTTGAGCCGGATCCATAAAAAATATAACAAGATCTATTTCATTGTAAGCGACCCTGGCTGCAATCTGCTCTTCTCCAAGGTGCCCATACTCAAGACAGTTTACAGACAAGTCGGTTGCATCTGAGATCATTGCGCCTGTGCCAGAAGTGGCAAACAAATTATGTTCTTCTAAAATAAATTTATATGCAATGCAAAAAGCTTCCATAAGTTCTTTTTTATTATCATGCGCTATAAGAGCAATATTCATTAATTGCCTCCGTTTAAGATAGAATTTGACTAAAGAAGAAGCATTCCCTTCCAGCTGAATTGATCTTTATAAACTCCTGCCGGAACTTTTAACGCTTTTAATAGGAATATTTGCAATAAGGGCGGGAACAATACCCTCCCCTTCTTCGCTGACTGTTTTAGTAAGCTGAATATCAAGAGCTTCTTCATCAATCTCCATATAGTTGCGAATAACTTTAATTATTTCACCTTTAACCATTTCCAGAAACTGCGGTGAAACATTGGCTCTATCATGAATGAGAACCAGCTTTAGCCGCTCTTTTGCAACATCTTTTGACGAACGTCTCCGGCCTAGTTTACTGAATAGTTGCTGCAGCATTTAAACCCCTCCCTAAGCCGATCGAAACCCAAACAGCTTTTTTACTTTTGCAATAAAATTTCCCTGACCGGCCAAATCCATAAAAGGTACGTCCTCACCAAGAATCCTGCGTGTAATGTTTCGATACGCCTGGCCGGCCATTGACTTGTTCTCTGAAACTGCAGGTTCCCCGCGGTTTGTTGAAATTATTATGTTTTCATCGTCAGGTACGACTCCGACAAGCTGTATTGCCAAAATGTCAATGATATCCTCAATTGACATCATGTCACCCTTTTTTACCATATCAGGCCGTACACGGTTTACAATCAGCGCAGGATTTTTTATTTCGTTTGCTTCAAGAAGGCCGATGATCCTGTCTGCATCCCTGACGGCGGAGACCTCCGGGGTTGTTATTACGACGGCTCTGTCCGCTCCGGCAATAGCATTTTTAAAACCCTGTTCAATTCCGGCGGGGCAATCAATGATGATATAATCATATTCTTCGCTTAGGTCTTCACAAAGCTTAACCATCTGTTCCGGTGTAATGGAATTTTTATCTCTCGTCTGAGCCGCCGGAAGCAAATACAAACCGTCAAACCTTTTATCTTTTATTAAAGCCTGCTTAAGACGACATGTTCCTTCGACGGCGTCGACCAAATCATAAACTATCCTGTTTTCAAGCCCCATAACTACATCCAGGTTACGAAGACCGATATCGGTATCAACCAAAACAACTTTTTTGCCTAAGAGAGATAACCCTGTGCCAAGATTTGCGGCGGTTGTGGTTTTCCCAACGCCACCCTTGCCCGAAGTGATGACAATAACCTCACCCATACTCATTCCTCCGTTATTAAAAAAAACAGCCTTCATTCGTGGTTATGTAAAAACCAGGCAATTGATGTCTTTATTTGATTTTTTTATTTTGCCGGCATCTTTATATGCCTTAATCAAAAAATAAAACTCAATCTGCAAGTTTTCTATTAAAACTATATCGGTTTTCGAATTACTTGTCAACCGACATCAAGCCTATATAACAAAAAATTAGGAATTGCGTTACTATCCGGACATCATTATTTGAACTAATAAACAATAACGGAAACAAGAGCTTCATTTGCAAGAGCTATATAGTTCAGCTCGGGCAAGTCGAAACTCGCAAAAATGCTTTGAAATATTTTTTGTATGAAGCATTTTTGCTCAGACAGTCGACTTGCTTATCCTCGCTCTGACTATATATCTCTATGCTGCATTCCCGCTATAGTTTCCTTTTATTGTTCATTAGTTCTTTTAAGTTGCTTGCGTATGAACAGTAATCTATTGAGTCACCGAAAATTTATATTTTGTATGTAGTCCTTTTTTACTTGCCTAATGGTTCTACATATATTACGTCGTCTTTGACTGATGCAATCTCCGGAAATATTACGGCATCCTCATCAGTTTCCGGACATATGGTAATTAAATCCGCTATTCTTAATTGTGTAGGATACAGTCTAAGTGCGGCAACAATAGCATTGCGGTTGCCGTCGGCGCCAGCGTGCACCATACCCCTTATAGTACCCATAACAACAATGTTTCCTGATGCTACTATTTCGCTTCCGGGGTTTGCGTCCCCTAAAACAACTACATTTCCCTCATAAAGAATACGTGTTCCGCCGCGAATTGTGCCTTTTATAAACCTGCACGGGCCTTCTTCAAGTTCTTTAAAGAAAATCTTTCTAATTGGCATTCCTGACAGTTTTGAGGTTTTTTCTCTTTCCGGCTGAGGCCGCTCGGGTTCATAACAGATGCCATCTATTGTTACACCACTGTTTAAGGTCATCATCTGAACCAGCATTTCCTCTTCCTCTTCAGCTAACTTTTTGCCCCTATACATGACCTTAAGCCTTGCGCCTCTGAAAAATTTTTCCGCCGCTTTCACCTTAAGCGCGACTTGTTCAAGAATTTGTTTTGTTTCCATTTCTTCGGGAATTAAAATAACCAGCCCATCCGCCGTTCCCTTGAATGCTATTTGATTTTTTGCGTTCTCCATAAATGTATCTCCTTTATGCAGCATTAGTTTTCAAGTCTTAGCGTTTTGCCTGCAATCAATTTTCTTTCAGCCTTTCCTTTATATTGAAATACGCCATTAACACATCCTTTGCAATCGGTGCGGTCCATGAACCCCACACACCTTTTTCAACAACAACAGCGACCGCTATTTCAGGATCATCGGCAGGCGCATAACACAAAAATAAAGCATTTGAAGACGATGTGGCTTCAAGCCCTGTTTCCGCCGTTCCGGTTTTCCCGGCTACATCAAACGGAAAATCCCCAAATATGTGTACGGCAGTTCCGTCCTGGGAATTCGTAACGGCGACCATGCCCTTTTGTACGGCCTTTATTGTAGATTCTTTCGCTCCCGATTCCCTGTATTCAATTTCTGTCAAATGCACTTCTCCCGAAGAGTTAACGCGTTTTCTTACAAGGTGCGGCCTATAAATATTTCCGCCGTTCGCAATGCTCGCAACATAATTAACTAACTGTATTGGCGTAAAAGCATTGTACGGCTGCCCAAGCGCGGCATTACACGTATCGGCGGGAACCCATCCCTCATTATAATTAGCCATTTTGAATTCCCTTGAAGCAAGGGAACCAATTTCTTCACCAATTTCTATTCCGGTTTTCCTTCCAAACCCAAAGTTTTTCGCCCATTTTACAATATTATCTATTCCCGTTTCAAAACCTACCTGAAAGAAAAACATATTACTTGAGGTTTCAAGCGCCTTTTCAAGATTAATTCTGCCCTGGTTCCCTTCAAGGTTCGGCCATATCAATCCCCCTATTTCCTTCCTTGATGGGCAGTAGACCAATGTTTGAGGAGTTATTGTGCCCGACTCGAGTGCGGCTATCGCAACAAGAGGCTTGTATGTGGAACCGGGGGCGTATTTCCCGCTTGTCGCCCTGTTCAGTGTTATTGAATCCGGGTGGGTATAAAGATAATTTATTATTGCGCTGTTGCCTTCAAGGAATACGGCGGGATCATACGTAGGATAGCTGACCATTGCCAGAATTTCACCGGTTTTTACATCCATCGCCACGACAGCTCCGGCATTTGCGTCATGGAAGTTTTTTTTGTGTTCCCTGCCGCGTATTATCTCAATATTTCTTGTTAATGACTCCAGTGCCGCTTTTTGAAGGTTCAAATCAATTGTCAGGTAAATATCCTGCCCTGGTTTCGGCGCCTCTTCAATTTCATAGAATGTAAGCCTTCCGTCCGTATCCACTTCTTTTCTTGTTTTACCGTTAATGCCTCTTAATACTTGTTCCTCTGAACGCTCGATACCGGTTTTTCCTACCGTATCCTTCCATGTATACCCCAAATCGGGATATTTTTTGGACCAATCATCATACAGCTCCCCGATATTTCCCATATGTCCAAGCACATGCGCAACTAATTCCGCATCATAATATTCCCTGAAAGGTTTTGAAAATGTGCTGAATCCGGGATACTCACTGTTGCGTTCCTCAAGAGTAACAACAGTTTCTATCGATACATCCTCGGCAATGATAAGCGGGTCTGAAATTGATGCAGGCCGTATAAGCATTTCATATCTTAACTCCATAATCCGATACGCTTCTTCATCGGTGTATATCGGATCGATTTCAAAGGTTTTTTCCCGCATATATTTAAAAACATCTTTGGGCTCCGCTTCCATAAGTATTTCCCTGTCGGTGTCGCTCAGTGCTATCTGTTTTATAAACCCTTCCCTGTTTGTAAGAAACCTGTATGGATCGCTTGCGAATATAGCCCTCATTGTTGAAGAATATTTATCGCCGCTTAATTCAAATAACCTTACAACTCTTGCAATCAGGTCATTCTTTTCTCTGGAGGACAGCCCGGTGTCTACAAACTGAACACAGAAACCTAATCTATTGCCCGCTATCGGCACACCGTATCTGTCGTAAATATTCCCCCTGTTTGCATATATTACCCCATTCGTTATAATCCTTTTCATTGAAGTGTCCAGGTATTCCTGCCCATTTACAATTTGGATATTAACAAGCTGGCGCAAAAACACCCCGCATATGAGAAGTACAATAACCAAACATATAATAAACCTTCTTTTTAAATCAATATTAAGCTTTTTTTGCGCGTCCCTGTCCATAATCTCAAACCCTCGTTATAAACGTGTATGAACAAAATCGTACTTGTCCAGTTTTTTATATAAGTGAAGCACAAATGGATATATAAATAATGTCAACACCGCATTGTAAAAGCTTTCAGGCAGTATAATACTGGTTATAACAAAACCGAAATCCTGATATCCCTTCAAAAAGAAATTAATAAAATAGTACATAAGCTCAACCGTAAGCGAAGAAACAAACACAAAGAAAACCGGAATCAGTGGATTTTCCTTGTATAACTTCGAGTTTACCATTCCGATAGCATAACAAACGAGGAACAAACACATCCCGTACCATCCTAATGCACGGCCGATTAGGGTATCCATAGCCAAACCGCATACGAGGCCCATAAAAGCCGCTTCCATATTACCTCTTACCAATGCGATTGTTACAGCCAGAACGATAAGCAAATTCGGCCTTATCCTGAGAATCTCAATATAACCGAATACAGTGCTTTGGAAAAGGCATGCAGCATATACAAGGAGTGTCAGCATCAGAATACGCCTTCTCATTCGTCATCTCCTTCTTCCTCACCGCCGATTTTTATAACTGCAACCTCTTCAAGCCTTCTGAAATCGACTGAAGGCTTAACTATCGCATAATAATCGAATTGTCCTTCATTTTTAACTACCTGTATTATTTCACCGATTATTATTCCTTTGGGATATAAACTGTTAAGCCCTGAAGTCTCCACTTTATCGCCGACAGACACCTCAACATCCGGGGTAATATAGTCAAGCCGGCAGAGCCCTTGTGTCCTTAGCTGAGCGTCTCCCCTCAGAATAACAAGATCGCGTGTTTTCGACAGCCTTGCCGATACCGAACTTTCAGTGTCTATAATCGATATGACCTTTGATGAAAGAAGCCCCACACGCGATACTCTTCCAACAAGCCCGTCAGCATTTATTACAGGATCGTCTGTTTTTACACCGTCTTTGCTTCCCCTGTCTATTGTAAATATTTCAAACCAGTTCCCGGCATCCTTTGATATTATATTGCACGCCAATATTTCCTGTGTATACTGTTCTTTAAATGACAAAAGCTTTTTCAGGTTTTCATTCTCCTTTTGCAGGCGGTGTACTTTTTCAAGTTCTCTCTCCATTTCCCGTATTTTTATTTTTAATTCGGCATTTTCCGCCCTTGCAGTCCGGATATCCTTAAAAAAATGAACAGTGTCCTTTATTTTGCCGCCAATCGCGTTAATACCCGTCTGCAGTGGTTTAAGCGGCACGGAAATAACATTCCTGATCACATTCAGCCTGCTGTTTTCACCCGCTGTCATAGCAGCAAGCACAAACAACAAAACCAACACTACCGATATTATGAATAATTTGTTTCCAAAAAGCCTCCGCAAAAGGTTGAACCCCTTCCCAATACTACATTAATGGAATATCATTAAATGCCGTTTGCGTTAATCTGCTTAAAAATTTTCTCTATCTGACTTTATTTGAGGAAATTAGTACATATTTTAACATCTCTAATTCTTCCAGAACCGTGCCGGTACCTATCGCAACACAATCAAGAGGATACTCCGCAATATTAACGGGAATTCCGGTTTCTTCAAAAATCAGTTTATCAAGTCCTTTAAGAAGAGCGCCTCCTCCCGTCAGCATAATACCTTTTTCCATAACGTCGGCTGCAAGTTCGGGCGGTGTTTTTTCAAGGGTGAATCTAATCGAATCAACTATTGCATTAACCGTTTCCGACAGAGCTTCTCTGATTTCGCCGGATGTTATCGGAAGATCCCTTGGAAGACCTGTCACGAGGTCACGCCCGCTGATATTGTATTTTTGTTCGTCGCTTACAGGATATGCCGAACCAATCTTTATCTTTATATCTTCAGCCGTGCGTTCTCCTATCATTAAATTATATTCCTTTTTTACATAATGAACAATAGCATCATCAAGTTCATCACCGGCTATACGCAGCGAACGGCTGACCACTATACCGCCGAGAGAAATTACGGCAACCTCGCTCGTTCCGCCTCCTATATCTACAACCATACTTCCGGTTGGTTCTTCGACCGGAAGCCCCGCGCCGATTGCGGCCGCCATTGGCTCTTCAATCAGATAAGCCTCTTTTGCACCGGCCTGCAAAGTAGCGTCAATTACCGCCCTTTTTTCCACTTCGGTAACACCTGAGGGTACACATACCACTACTCTTGCCCTTATTATTTTGTTTTTTCCGATAGCCTTTCGGATAAAATATCTAAGCATTCCCTGGGTTATTTGAAAATTGGCTATCACGCCGTCCTTCATCGGCCTTATTGCCGTAATATTCCCAGGTGTGCGTCCAATCATGTTTTTTGCGTCAAGCCCGACGGACAACACTTCTCCGGTATTATTGTTTATTGCAACAACTGAAGGTTCTCTGAGAACAACCCCTTTCCCTTTCATATGAACCAATGTGTTAGCCGTTCCAAGGTCTATACCGATGTCCCGTATAAACATAACTTATTTCTTCCTTTCTTTCATTTGTGTATTGTGATTGCTCCCGCAAATACGCTAAATATTTGTTGCAGAAATGTATCGAAGGCCGGCAATAAGATGTGCATTATTACATATCCGCTGTTTACAAAACTTTAAAACCCATATCGTTAAGCATGACAGATACTCTGTATAACGGTAGTCCTACAACATTATAATAACAACCATGCAATTTTTCAACCAAAAGCGCACCCAGCCCCTGAATACCATAGGCGCCGGCTTTGTCGAAAGGCTCGCCGCTGTCAATATATCGTTGAATCGTTTGTTTTGACAATTTGCGCATTTTTACTTTAGTTTTTTCAGCATGAGTTATTTTATTAGTTGAATTCACAGTTTTTAAAGTAACACCCGTTATTACTTCATGCCATCTGCCGGAAAGCGCTCCAAGCATATTGAACGCTTCCTCAGGGTCTTTAGGTTTTCCCATTACAACATCATCCAAAACAACAATTGTATCAGCGGCAAGCACGATATCGGAGCCTTGGGAACAGCGTTCCAATTCCCTGCACACCTGTTCAGCCTTTTTTTCGGATAAGTCGATAACCATTTTATCAGGACTCATCTTCATATTTATCGGCTCTTTTACATCCGAAGGAAATACGGAAAACGGTATTCCTATCTGCTGCAAAAGCATTTTTCGCCTTGGAGACTGCGATGCCAGAATTAATTGCTTCATATACTACAAAACCCTTCATTTTTACATTCCTGTCAGCATAATTATACACCCGCAATGTCTTTATGGGAATATTGTTCCTGGCTTTTTGATTAAGAATTCATTTTTTGGGGAAATATGATATGTAAAAATATTTTTATCTCAGTAATATTAAAGAAATTCCGCATTATGCTTGATAAACTGAGTTATTGCAGTATAATCTAAATAAAAACAATAATTTGGTACTTCTCAATGCGGTACTTTCAAAGTATAATAGTATTAAGATTAGTATAGCAAATACCGATTAAAATGATGTCCAAGTAAAAAATAGAGGATATCCGATATGAGAATTGAAAAAATAAATGAAAATAAAATACGCATCTTTGTCACCTTTGAAGACTTGGAAGAACGGGACATTGATCTTTCTTCTTTTAATTACAACTCCCCTGAAACTCAGGAGCTTTTCTGGGATCTGATGGAACAGGCGGAACTGGAACTTGGTTTCGAGACCCATGAATCCCAATTATGCATTGAGGCGGTAACCGATGTTGAGCAGGGATTTGTAATCACGATAACAAAAATTGACGAAGACGGCGATTTCGAATCTATTCAAAAATTTATAAAGAACCGGTACAGACGTAACGATCTGAAAATAAAAAGGAAAACCAGCAGTATATGTTCTACCGTTATGATATATAACCTGGACACTTTTGAGGATTTATGCATGCTTGCGACCCGCTTGAAACCTCTATACAGGGGAAGCAGTTCGGTATATCAGTGTGAAGGTTCTTACTATCTCGTGCTCCGAAAGGTCGATGCGATGAACCAGAGTCTGAACAGGATTGAAAACATTTTGTCCGAATACGGTGACAGAGTTGCAAATGTTCTGTTTTTTGAGGGCTATTTGAACGAGTACGGGAAATTAATGGTGGAACATGACGCAATCAGTGTATTTGCATCGATGATATAGGTTTGTCTCAGATTTTGCCTTACGATCAAGTTTGTTTGTGCTTAAATAAGCCGGTGTTTATAAAACACCGGCTTTTAAAAAAACGCTTTTCAATCTTTTATTATCTGCTTCAGATAGGCCTTGAATTCATCCTTTAAATCGTCACGTTCGAGGGCAAATTCAACAGTCGCTTTTAAAAAGCCCATCCTGTTCCCCACATCATACCGTTTTCCTATAAAATCATACGCATATATAGCCTCATCCTTCATAAGGCTCTTTAATGCGTCAGTTAATTGAATTTCTCCGTTTTTCCCGGGCGGTATATTCTCAAGATGCGAAAAAATAGAAGGTGATATTATATAACGGCCAAGAATAGCTGTGTTTGAAGGCGCCTTATCGATATCCGGCTTCTCTACCATATCATTAACTTTAACAACTCTTTCATCAACCTGTTTTCCGCCAATTATTCCATAACTGGATACTTCATTCACTGGTACCTTTTGAACACCAAGTATCGTAGTTTTATACTCATTGTACACATTAATCAGCTGTTTCAGACATGGTTCCTCGGCTCTTACGATATCGTCGCCAAGCAGCACGGCAAACGGTTCATTGCCGATAAACGCCTTTGCGCAGTATATGGCATGGCCAAGGCCCTTGGGTTCCTTTTGCCGGATATAATGTATATTTACAAGATTTGAAATATCCCGGATCTGGGAGAGTAAATCCTCTTTTCCGCTTTTTTTAAGCTCTTCCTCAAGTTCATATGACTTGTCGAAATGATCTTCAATCGCCCTTTTACTCCTGCCGGTAACAATAATAATGTCTTCTATCCCTGATGACACCGCTTCTTCGACAATAAACTGTATTGTAGGCGTATCAACGATGGGAAGCATTTCTTTCGGCTGTGCTTTTGTTGCCGGTAAAAAACGGGTGCCGAGTCCCGCCGCCGGAATAATTGCTTTTTGCACCTTCATACGCTTATCCTCCTATATCTCTCTTCTTCCTTCCAGTGATTTTGATAGAGTAACTTCATCGGCATACTCAAGGTCCCCTCCGACCGGAAGGCCGTGAGCAATTCTTGTTGCCCTAACACCCATCGGCTTTATCAGTTTTGCAATATACATTGCAGTAGCTTCTCCTTCAACATCCGGATTCGTAGCTAAAATAACTTCGTTTATTTCAGCTTCGCTGATGCGCTTTATCAGCGCCTTGATGTTGATATCGTTCGGACCTGTCCCTTCCATAGGAGAAATCACACCGTGCAAAACGTGATAAAGCCCTTTGTACTCTCTCACTCTTTCCATCGCAACTACGTCACGGGGATTTTCTACAACACAAATAACCGAACGATCTCGTTTATCGCTCCCGCATACCCTGCATGGATCAATATCTGTCAAATCTCCGCAGACAGAACAATATTTAACGGTCTTTTTCGCATCAACTATTGCCTTTGCAAACCCAATTGCTTTTTCAGATGGCATATTCAATATATGAAAAGCTAACCGCTGAGCTGTTTTATGCCCAATTCCGGGAAGTTTTTCGAATTCGTCTATCAGCCTTGCCACAGGCGCCACATACATACTCATATTTATCTCCCGTATTTATCGTTAAAACAGTCCGGGGATGTTCCCCATACCACCGGTATACTTTCCTAAAGCGGCCTGCACCTCTTCGTCCACTTTTCTCAGAGCTTCATTTACCGCAGCCATAATAAGATCCTGAAGCATTTCTATATCATCCGGATCAACAACATCCTGCGAAATTTCAACTGATTTAATGACTTTATCACAAGTTGCTGTTATTTTAACAGCTCCCCCTCCACTGGAAGCTTCGACGCTTTTGTCGGCGAGCTCCTCTTTAGCCTTTTCCATATCCTGCTGTACTTTCATTGCCTGCTTCATAAGGTTGTTAATATTCGCGCCTCCCATTCCGCCTCTGGGGAAACCTCCTCTTTTTGCCATTGAAACATCTCCTTTTATTTTTAAGTCCATTATATTATTTGCACGTTTTATTTTCAACAATTGCCGCAAAATATCGCTTTCCGCTGTTATTAACATTTGCGTTTTCTGACATTATTCTTTCAGCCGTTGCTATTGAACTATTGTGCAATAGTTCTTCCAAGTAGCCCGCTAATTAATACCAAATAAACAGCGGGTGATTCGGATGTTTTCGGTTACGCAGGGCGACATGCTCCAACGCCCTGCTGCTTACAGGCAACTGTGGAGCGGGTTAATGAGCGACCCGGGATATGGAGACCTCTCAGCAGAAATAAAAAGGACCCAAAGCGTGCCGTAATTATGTGCTTTGTCGAACAAGTAAACGAAACACCCGAAGCAGGACCCGCGGAAATAGTGTTCGGCGAACTATTGTACAATAGTTCCTCTAATTACTGTGCTGATTCGGCCAAATAACCAGCGGGTGATTCGGGTGTTTTCGGTTACGCAGGGCGACATGAAGGACCCGCGGGAATATACCTCATAATCTATTGTACATACAGTTTTCTGCGCACTGCTATAACAAATGCATCCA
>JAAYBO010000112.1 GCA_012730095.1 Clostridiaceae bacterium | reverse complement strand
GTTAAAATACCAGCGTTCGAACCAGGGCACATGCATTAACCAGCGACCAATTGTAAAAAAAGGCGAGAAGGTTAACGCGGGGGATGTTATTGCCGATGGCCCGTCAACCGATCAGGGGGAAATTTCGCTTGGCAAGAACATACTGGTAGGTTTTATGACATGGGAAGGATATAATTATGAGGATGCTATCCTGATCAGCGAAGAATTGGTAATAGACGATGTGTATACATCAATCCATATAGAAGAATATGAATCGGAATCCCGCGATACAAAGCTTGGTCCCGAGGAGATCACACGCGACATACCGAATGTCAGTGAAGACTCTTTGAAAGACCTTGATGAAAGAGGAATTATCAGAATAGGCGCCGAAGTACGTGCCGGTGATGTGCTGGTAGGAAAAGTAACTCCTAAAGGTGAAACCGAACTTACAGCCGAAGAGCGGCTGCTGCGCGCAATATTCGGTGAGAAGGCCAGGGAAGTCCGTGATACATCGTTGAGGATCCCTCACGGTGAATCGGGTATCGTTGTTGATGTAAAAGTATTTACCCGTGAGCATGGAGATGAACTGCCGCCCGGCGTAAACCAACTGGTTCGCGTTTATGTCGCACAGAAAAGGAAAATATCCGTCGGAGATAAAATGGCCGGCCGTCATGGTAATAAAGGCGTTATATCGCGTATTCTGCCAGTAGAGGATATGCCGTTTCTACCGGATGGAACGCCGCTTCAGATTGTTCTTAACCCATTGGGAGTTCCTTCACGAATGAATATAGGACAGGTGCTCGAAGTCCATCTTGGCTACGCGGCGAAGGTGTTGGGCTGGAAAATAGCTACACCGGTATTTGACGGAGCAAATGAAGACGATATAATAGAGACACTTAAAAAAGCCGGTTTGCCGGAAGACGGGAAATCTATCCTGTATGACGGACGTACAGGGGAACCTTTCGATAACCCGATAACAGTCGGGTATATGTATTATTTGAAGCTTGCTCATCTGGTTGACGATAAAATACATGCGCGATCAACGGGGCCGTATTCTCTTGTAACACAGCAGCCCTTGGGCGGAAAAGCACAGTTTGGCGGGCAGCGCTTCGGAGAAATGGAGGTTTGGGCGCTCGAGGCATATGGTGCCGCATACAGCTTGCAGGAAATTCTCACCGTAAAATCCGATGATGTAGTTGGCCGTGTGAAAACCTATGAGTCCATTGTTAAGGGTGAAAATGTCCCGGAACCGGGCATCCCCGAATCGTTTAAGGTGCTTATGAAAGAGCTGCAAAGCCTGTCGCTTGATGTGAAAGTATTCAGCGAGGAACGGCAGGAAATTGAAATAAAGGAATCGGTTGAAGATGATTTGGAAGAACTTGATGTAAACATAGAAGGGCGTGAAGATGAGGCACTTGGTATACAGGATGAGGGTTACGAAGAATCCTCGGAATTCACCGATAATGACTTTACTGTGGATGTGGATTTCGATAGTTTCGAGAATGCCGAAGAGCTTGATGAAGATACCGTTGACGAATTGTTTGTCGTAGATGATGACGAAGATATTATTATCGAAGACGATGATGACATATAGGAGGGTTACTGGCCGTGTTTGAATTAACCAATTTTGATGCAATACGTATTGGTTTGGCTTCTCCGGAGAAAATACGCGAATGGTCCCGCGGGGAAGTAAAAAAACCTGAAACAATAAACTATAGAACTCTGAAGCCTGAGAGGGACGGACTGTTCTGCGAAAGAATATTCGGTCCTACCCGCGATTGGGAATGCCACTGCGGAAAGTATAAACGCATAAGATACAAAGGCATTGTCTGCGATCGCTGCGGAGTTGAGGTTACACGTTCAAAAGTGCGCCGCGAAAGGATGGGGCATATCGAACTTGCCGCGCCGGTATCGCATATATGGTATTTCAAGGGTATTCCGAGCCGCATGGGGCTTTTGCTCGACATGTCGCCGAGGGCGCTTGAAAAGATATTGTATTTTGCTTCATATGTTGTAATAGATCCCGGACAAACTCTGCTGTCAAAGAAACAGGTCTTAAATGAAAGGGAATATCGGGACAGTATTGTAAATTTCGGGAATAATTTCCGTGCGGGAATGGGTGCCGAAGCGATAAAAGAGCTGTTGATGGAAATTGATCTTGATGCGCTTGCAAACGAGCTTCGAAATGAGCTTGAAGAATCCAGCGGCCAGAAAAAGATCCGTGCGATTAAAAGACTTGAAGTGGTTGAAGCATTCCGTACATCGGGGAACAAGCCGGAATGGATGATCCTTGACGTGGTTCCCGTTATACCTCCGGAGCTTAGACCAATGGTACAGCTTGACGGCGGACGTTTTGCCACATCCGATTTGAATGACCTGTACCGAAGAGTTATAAACAGAAATAACCGGCTTAAAAGGCTATTGGATCTCGGGGCACCGGAAATAATTGTCCGTAATGAAAAAAGGATGCTTCAGGAATCGGTAGATGCTCTGATAGACAATGGCCGCCGTGGAAGGCCTGTTACCGGTCCGGGAAATCGACCTTTGAAATCCCTTTCCGATATGCTTAAAGGAAAACAGGGACGATTCCGCCAGAACCTGCTTGGTAAACGTGTGGATTATTCTGGTCGTTCGGTTATAGTTGTCGGTCCGGATTTGAAGATATACCAGTGTGGATTGCCAAAAGAAATGGCGCTTGAGCTGTTTAAACCATTTGTTATGAAAAAGCTTGTTGAAAGAGGACTTGCGCATAACATAAAAAGTGCGAAAAGAATGGTGGAACGTGTCCGCACTGAAGTCTGGGATGTTTTGGAGGAAGTAATAAAAGAGCACCCGGTTCTTTTAAACCGTGCTCCTACACTGCACCGTCTTGGAATACAAGCTTTTGAACCGGTTTTGGTCGAGGGCAGGGCACTTAAGCTGCATCCTTTAGTATGTACCGCGTATAACGCGGACTTTGACGGGGACCAAATGGCCGTACATGTGCCGTTATCAGCCGAGGCGCAGGCGGAAGCAAGGTTTCTTATGCTTTCCGCGAACAACCTGTTAAAACCGCAGGATGGCAAACCGGTTACTGTTCCAACGCAGGATATGGTTCTTGGCAGCTATTACCTGACGATTGAAAAAGAAGGGGCAAAGGGTGAGGGGAAAGTTTTCTCATCGCCGGAAGAGGCAATCATGGCCTATGATAATGGTTATGTGTCGCTTCACGCACGTATAAAGGTTCGAATCACGAAGGTAATTGATGGTGTTAGAAAATCAAAAATAGTTCAAACATCGGTCGGTAAGCTTTTGTTTAACCAGGCTCTCCCGCAGAACCTTGGTTTTGTAGACAGAAGCAACCCCGATAACGAGTTGGATCTTGAAATTGACTTTCTGGTAAGCAGAAAAGAGCTCGCAAAGATTGTTGAACGCTGCATAAAAGAAAATGGAGCTCATATGACGGCTATTGTACTGGACAAGATAAAAGACCTTGGTTTTAAATACTCAACCAAAGGTGCCATTACAATAGGTATTTCAGATATGATAATTCCTGAGGTAAAACAAAAATTCCTTGAGGAAACGGATAAAAAGGTTGAAATGATATCCAGGCAGTACCGCCGTGGGATGATCACCGAAGACGAGAGGAAAAACGCTGTTGTAAATGCCTGGAACAAGACGACGGAAGATGTAAAGAACGCGTTAATAGCAGGAATGGATAAATTTAATCCGGTATTTATGATGTCAAATTCCGGAGCGCGAGGTAATGTGAACCAAATAAGACAGCTTGCCGGAATGCGCGGTCTTATGGCCGATACTTCGGGCGAAACGATTGAGATTCCGATACGCTCGAACTTTAGAGAAGGGCTCAGCGTTTTGGAATATTTCATATCCACTCACGGAGCGCGTAAGGGTTTGGCAGATACTGCGCTGAGGACGGCCGACTCCGGTTATCTGACCAGGCGCCTCGTTGACGTAAGCCAGGATGTTATTGTCAGAGAAAGGGACTGCGGAACGGATGAGGGCATTACGCTTACAGATATCGTAACGAGCGGCGAGACGATTGAAACGCTTGAAGAACGTATAACAGGGCGTTTTGCCGCTGAAGATGTTGTTGATCCTCAGACAAAAGAGATAATAGTAAAGCACCATGAGCTTATTAATGATAAAATTGCGAAGAAAATTACAGACGCCGGCATAAAAAAGGTAAAGATACGTTCGGTATTGACTTGCCGGACAAGGACAGGTGTTTGTTCGAAGTGCTACGGTATTAACCTTGCAACAGGAGAAGAATGCAATGTGGGCGAAGCGGTAGGTATTATTGCCGCTCAATCGATAGGGGAACCCGGCACCCAGTTGACAATGCGTACTTTCCATACCGGGGGTGTTGCCGGAGACGATATTACCCAGGGTCTTCCGCGAGTGGAAGAGTTATTTGAGGCCAGGAAGCCAAAAGGGCTTGCAATAATATCCGAAATTGATGGAACAGTTGCGCTGAGAGAAACGAAGAAAAAGCGTGAAGTAGTTGTCACTAATAAAGACGGCGAAAGCCATACGTATTTAATTCCATATGGATCAAGGCTTAAAGTAACTGATGGCGACATCATTGAAGCGGGTGATGAGCTGACCGAAGGCTCGGTAAATCCGCATGACATATTAAAAATAAAGGGGCTTCACGCGGTCCAGTCGTACCTTCTGCGTGAAGTTCAGAAAGTTTATCGCCTGCAGGGTGTTGACATTAACGACAAACACATTGAGGTTATAGTCAGGCAAATGCTTAGAAAAGTCAAGGTAGACGATGCGGGGGATACTAATCTGCTGCCTGGAGGATTAGTTGATATGTTCGAATTTGAGGATGCGAACAAAGAAGCAGAGGAAAAAAACCTTCGCGTGGCTGAAGGAAAACGTGCACTTCTTGGTATTACCAAAGCATCCCTTGCCACCGATTCGTTCCTTTCAGCGGCATCGTTCCAGGAAACTACAAGGGTTCTTACCGAGGCTGCTATTAAAGGAAAGGTTGATCCATTGCTGGGCCTTAAAGAAAATGTGATAATCGGCAAACTGATACCGGCAGGTACTGGAATGAGTATTTACCGTGACGTTGAAATCGACCCCGGAATACAGCAGCAAAGTGCTGTTAAGGAACTATACCTTGAAGAATTGTAAGAATATCATACGTTATTAAAAAAAACGGCAGTTTTACTGCCGTTTTTTATTAATACCTGAACTTCCTCCCAGGCCTTTTCTTGAACTTTGAACATGCTTTTTTCAGGCTGCCGTCGCATTTGCGGACAGAAAACATGCCGCAGATTCCATAACTGCTGTTGTGTGAGTCAGGCGCGAAATTAAAATGTATACAGTCGGAGCAGCGGTAATCAAGCTGCCTGTGCAAAGAATCCATTTCAAAAGCCATAAAGCCGTTACAGTAAAAGTCGGCAGACACAATGCCTTTTTCGCGGCATAATATCTCGTTTTGAATGCCTACCGAAATTCCCTTAATGCAATTTTCACAGCATTTTATGAGCAAAGCACTTTTTTTCATCGGCCCCCCCGACCTTAAAACCATTAATCAATTTTATTCTTACGGCAAACCTGTTCAGCGGGTTAAAACAACGTAATACAGGGCTACACCAGCTATTATAACACAGGAAAGAGAAGCGGAACAAAGCATGGGAAATGAACTTGCGGCTTATTATTTATGAATGACCGTTAAAGTCAAGGCTTAGCAAGGAATATTTTTTTCAAAACTCCGATAGATATTTTTTTTCATTTCCGGTAAAATGGAGTTATAATTTGCCTAAGCAAATTATTTATTAATTGCTTATGAAAAAAGAGTTTATGAAGGATTGTTATTATAAAAGCGGGGTCCTATGGAAAAAGTATTAAACAGCTTTCAAATAAAGCTTATCGCAATTATTACCATGGTAATTGACCATGCGGGTATGATATTTTTCCCGAGGATTATTGTGTTTAGAATAATCGGACGTATTGCGTTTCCTTTGTTCGCCTTTTTTATTGCCGAAGGCTTCAGACATACGCGTTCTGTTAAGAAATATTTGTTCAGGCTTCTTCTGTGTGCTGTCCTGTTCCAGGTTCCCGACTGGCTGTTTGGTTCGGAAACAATGCGCCGCATTTTTATTTCATGGGGTTGGGAATCCGTACCTTCTATAAACTATGAATTAAATATTTTCGCTACATTGTTTTTGGGTCTTGCGGCCATTTCATTGTATAATAAACTTAAAGAGAAGCATATCGCGTATTCATGGCTTGCGGTAACTGCGATGGCCGTTATTGCGCAAATAATCGGTGCAGATTACGGGGCATACGGAGTTTTATTCATAATTGTTTTTTATATTGCCGAAAGAAATACGATAAGAATACTGATTGGATGGATTATTCTTCATACAATGTATGCTGCATATGAGGTGTTTTCTTCGTATATGGCTTCCAGTGTTATTGCCTTTCCCCATTCAATACAGCTTTATTCACTGCTGTCAATCGGTGTAATTGCGTTATACAATGGGGAACGGGGAAGGAAGATGAAGTACTTTTTCTACTTGTTCTACCCTCTCCATATGGTAGTATTGTATGTGATTGACTATATAATAACGGTAAAGGGGTGATTAAATGTCTGTTCCCGAAGCATATAGAAATGCAAAAAAGCTTGGTTTAAAAGAATACTCTAATTATATTTCCCAGGGTCGTAACGGGTATCTGCCTTATCTTGACGGGATACTGAAAAATATCGATATTGTATCCGAGGTCGATCTGGGAATTGTCGATATCCCTCTTAAAAAGGTAAAGGGTACATATACATATATGCGAAGCTTGTCGTTTGCCAGAAATTATATGCCGTTAATGGATGAGGAATCGGAATTCGCACGAAAGTGGGAAGCCGTATACCGGGCACAGATAAATGAAGGGCTTAGGGATCCTGTTAAAGTATATGAATACCTGAACTGGTTTTATGTAATTGAAGGGAACAAACGTATCAGTGTATTAAAATATTTGGATGTAGTAAAATACAGTGCAAATGTAATCCGCATGATTCCAAAATATGACGAAAAGAACAAGGATATCCGCCTTTATTATGCATTCCTTAAGTTTTACAAGAACACAGGCATTAATAATATATGGTTTTCGGAAGAAAAAAGCTTTAATGAACTGTGGAGGTTAATAAAGAACTACGAGCCGCCGGAATCCGCATATAAAACAGATGACCGTTTTAGATATTTTGTGAACGCGGTATACGGTGTATTCCGAAAGGTATACCTTGAGCTTGGCGGGCATAGACTGCCGATTACCACAGGTGACGCTTTTCTTGATTATATAAAGCTGAACGGGGTTCCGGAACAATATGATGATGAGGAATTAAAACCTTTGCTTCGAAGGTTCATTGTTGAACTGGAATATTACAAGCGCAGCGAGATTGAAGTGCAAACGGAGCCCGACTTGAAAGTAGAGGGCGGACTGTTTAGCCGGCTTTCAAATATAATAAAGCACGGCGACAGAATAAAGGTTGGTTTTGCTCTTGCCAAAGACATAAAAACATCAAGCTGGTCCTATGCGCATGAGCTTGGCAGGATGCATCTTGAAAAAGCAATGGGGGATAATGTAAGTACGGTTAGTATTGACAACGTCCCGGAGTCGGTTGACGCTTACGCAGGTTTAAAGGAACTGGTAAACCAGGGCTGCCAGGTGGTTTTTTCAACAAGTCCTTTAATGATAAACGCGACGCTGAAAATAGCGTTGGAATTCCCGAATATTGTTTTTCTTAACTGTTCGGGAACGTATTCTTTCAAGCATGTGCATACATATTTCGGACGCATTCACGAACCGCGTTTTTTATCCGGAATAATAGCCGGTTCGCTTACAAAGTCAAACAAAGTCGGGTATGCAGCCACTTGTCCCGCAACGGAAGTTGTAAGCGGCATCAATGCTTTTGCCATCGGCGCTAAAATGGTTAATCCAAGGGTCGAAGTTTTCGTTGAATGGATGGAAGAATGGGATAACGAAGAAAAATCAAGGAATGTCGTAAATCTTCTTGCGGCCAGTGGAGCGGATATTATCTGTCATCATAATACTCTTGCTTACCGCAAATTTTCAAAAATGTACGGTGTGTTTACCGTAATTCCGGAAGATTCAAATAATAGCTTTGTACCGGACAAGTACCTCGCGGTTCCGGTATGGAACTGGGGAATATTTTATGAAAAGATGACAAGAAGCATATTAAGCGGCGCGACACGCCCGTACGGGGATATTCAGTCATCGGGCAAAGGGAGCTTCCGCAGTTACTGGTGGGGGATGGATTCGGATATTATCGACTTCTTCTATTCGAAAAGATCCATTCCGAGCCAAACACAAAAACTTATAGAGGTCATGAAGGACGCGATAAGAAATGGCAAGCTGCACATATTCTCAGGTCCGCTGTATGACCAGAAAGGCGTATTAAGATTGCCGGCGGGCAAAGACGCTTCACGGCGTGAAATACTTTCAATGGATTGGCTTGTTGACTTTGTTCACGGGAGCATTCCCGAATGCGGAGGCAATATGTTTACCGATTTATCCACAGGAAAGACTACATGATTAAGAGTCAGATATCGATAAAATAATGATCGTAACCGTTTATTATCGTGGTATCGCCGTACTTATGGATACGTTCCAGGCGCCCGTAATTCAAATGCATGTGACCGTGAAACATATATCTTGGCTTATACTTGTCCATCAGTGTCAGGAAACTTTTAAACCCGGTATGGGTGAGGCCGGGTCCATCCCCTATTCCGTAAGGCGGGGCATGGGTGACGAGAATGTCAAACCCGTTGTTTTTTCTGAGCTGCCGCCTTAATTTCTTTATGCGTTTTTCCATATCCTTTTCACTGTACTGGTGAGCACGGCCGCTGTATAACATACTTCCGCCGAGGCCTAAAAACCGTATGCCCTTATATGTCTCTATTACGCCGTCAATACAGTCGCAGCCTTCAGGCGGATGGTGTTTGTAGGTGGTATCGTGATTTCCGTGCACGTAAAACAACGGTACATTTATCATTGTAACAAGGAAAGAAAGGTAACTTGCCTGCATGTCCCCGCAGGAAATGATAAGCTCAACGCCCTTGAACCTTTCAGGATTAAAATAATCCCAGAAATATTCGTTTTCCTTATCCGACACCAGAAGAATTCTCATTCGGCCCTCCAGCCAATTGTTATTTTATCGTGTCGATACATTATAAAGCTAATAAGTACCGTAAAACCACGCAAAATGATGTTACCCATAAAACCTTCCGTTGTAACATCGAAAAGCATATCACAAGTGGAACTTTTTCTGCAAGTACACGCGGAATTCTTCGTTGCTCTGCACGAAAAGCAGGAATATCGATACGGGTATGCAGACGCCTGCGACGATATAAGACCAGATCATTTTAAACTGCTCAAAAACAAAACGGTTAATAATGAATTCCGTACCGATGCAAAAAAGGCTTAACGCAAAAAATATCAGACCGGGAAAACCTATTCCCTTAAATGGTTTAAAACGTGATAGGAAAAGGGCTATCAGCGTGAATACCAGGATAAGGGATAAAATAGGAAGCGCGAGTTCAAAGAACCACACGGACTTTGTTGCCTGTTCTATCAGGTATAGGTATAAACCGGTACTTATATACGCGATAATAAACATGAAATATTTGTTCTTTTTACCGAACAGGTAAACCAGAAGAAACCATACCCATACCAAAAGCAGCGATGCGACAGGAAATACCGACCAATACAGATTTCCGCCCGAATAAATATCCAGGGATATTAAAAACAACACAACCGAATAAATATCAATTGTGATGACCTTAATAAAGCTGTACCGTTTCATTAATGCCGGATAAGCCATCAGTATCCATAGCAGAAGCAGCGATGCGACGGGGTAAAAAGACCATGTGACGGTGCGGTTGCTTTTAAAATCAATCATCAGGCACACAAACATTGGTATCACAATAATAAAGGTCATTAAATAAACAAATGCTTTACTTGGGACAAGGTTAACATGCCGGGGCCGTATTCTTTGGCTGCGATCGGGGTAAGGCCTGTATTCTTCGTCCGCTTCTTCCCTGTAATAAACAGGAGTATTGCAAAGAGGGCACGCGGTTAAATTCCGTTCAAGCTCAACGCCGCATTTGACGCAGTAAGCCATAATACCATCCTTTCCGTTTAATTTTCGATTTCATGCATATTGCTTTCGATTTTTATGTGTATTCCCATCTTCACGAGTTTTGTAAAAAAGGTCCTTTCAAGTTCAGCCTCATTAATAAGCCGCCCGAACGAAATATATAAACTGTCTTTGAATCCGGTGACCGAGCAGCCGGTTTTATTTACAGTCCCGGGAGCGGGAATAAATTCAATCCGTTCGATATACTTTTCCATTTCTTCCGGAAGCTTTATCAGACCCAGGTTGGAAATAGTCCCGGAATAAAGGTTTTCACCGAGTCGTTTATAAATAAACGGCAGAAACAGTTTTTTGATAAACAACGGGACAATTCTGACAAAAGGATTGCGCTGCCCTCCAACGTTGCGGCTCAACTGCCTGCTGATCGATTTTTCATTTATTTCTGAAATCATACTGTTCTGAACTATCTTTAGTATTTCTTCAAATGTATACTCTCCAAGCCGGGGATCAATTCCCGGAATAACAAAAAGAGATAAGTTGCGCATTGTATTTGAAGGATATATATTTCTCATGTTTACCGGGACGGAAATAGATATCGGACGTTTACGGCGTATGTTTTTCACATATTTGTTCTGGATTGCCTGCATTGAATCAATATAAACCGAAGCTAAAAGGACAGTCAGCGAAACATTTCTCTTTTTGGCTTCTGCTAAAATATCGTTTAAAGGGGCAATCCCTGTAATTACATAATAAATGCCTTTCTTTACAAGCTTTCCGGGAAGATGATAAGCTTGCTCTCTTGTTTCCGGAAGCGGGAGAGAAGGTTTGTAGAAGCGGTTATAAGCATCTTCGAATTCACCGCTGTCCGGTTCCTCGTCTACGGTAAATATCCCTTTTGGTTCACCGGGATATTTGCCTTTTTCGTTCAGGTATTGATAAACAAGTGCTTTTAAAAAGGTTACAGCACCTGTACCGTCTGTCAGTACGTGACAAAATTCCACAGCTATTCTTCTATGGTAATACCGCACGCGGAACAAAAAACCGCGGTTAGCAATAGACGAAAGACGGCCGCACGGGTATTTTACGTCTTTTTCAACGCGCGGTATCTTAGGATTGTGTTCCAGGTAGTACCAGAACAGCCCGCGGCTCAATCTGACCCGGTAATACGGAAACCTGTCGATAACCTTTACAAGAGCGTTTTGAAGAACGGAAGGAGCAACCGTTTCGGTAAGAGTTGCAGCAAAACGAAACATTGTAGTAATTCTTTCGGATTGTATTGAAGGATATATTATTGCGGCGTTATCAAGCCTATACCATCTGACATTTTTTTTAGAGGTATCTTTTTTATCTGCCATAACATCCCCTTCCGCATTAAGTATATCATAATCACTATACCATGAATTTGAGAAAATCATAAGGTTTATATCACATATTTTGCATGGGTTATTGTCTGAACATTATTTTCGCAGGGCCTGCTTTGCGGGCCGAGGCATTGCTGCCGCGTACCTACCGGAACGCGGCAGCAATGCCTC
>JAAYBO010000111.1 GCA_012730095.1 Clostridiaceae bacterium | reverse complement strand
TTCTGATTACGGTATTCTCTTGGATAAACGCTTATCACGCATCGGTTTTATTCCAATGAAAAATATGATATGCTTTTGTTGTCGGAGAGTTTAAATCTCCCCAAATTTCCATAATGAAGGGGTAACGGTATGTACCTTTTTCAATTAACCGGAATGGTAAAATCCAAAAACCTGCAGTACATATGTGAACTGTTCCATGAAACAACCGGCATACCAGTTTTTTATACCGATATCGATTGGAATATATTATTTGATTTTGCCGGCAGCTATGCATACAATCCTCTCTTTGACAGTCCAAGCGAATTATTTGTGCGTCTTTTTGACCAAACAGACAAAATAATTGATTACCCTGTATTAAAAACAACTCAGTTTCTTGAAAATTTTTTCCTGATCCGAATTATTAATGAACAGATCCATACAGGGAATATTGTGGCAGGACCTTCACTAACACAAAGCATAGACGAATTCAGCGTTTATTCATTATTTACAGCTAACGGTTCAATTAACCACAAACAAAAAAAGGCTTTGGTTGAGTATTACCGCGGCCTGCCTGTCGTTGGATACAAAAAATTGGTTAGCGCCGGCATGCTTCTGTATTACCTTGTTTACAATAAAAAACTGGATTCCGCAGCAGTCATTGAAAAAAATGCTCCGCTTTTGGATATTGATATCTGGAATAAGACCAGTTCGACCATGTCCGAAATCCGACAATATCAGCTCTTTCATCATACTCCGATGTATGAAAAACGCCTGGCGCAATGCATCCGGGAAGGCAACAGGGAAAAGCTGCTTGCCCATCTTCGCAAATCGCATGACGGCGAACCGGGCATGCTGTCAAAAAATCCGCTGCGCAACCAAAAGAATCTTTTCATCTGCAGTGTCACGATCGCCGCCCGTGCCGCCATCGAAGGCGGGTTGGATTCGGAATTGGCATTTACGCTAAGTGACTCATACATACAGCACGTGGAGGAACTGAATGAAATCGGCCAGATAGCCAGCCTGTATCTAAAAATGCTTACTGATTTTACCTGCAGAGTACACCGTCTAAAAAGTATGAACTATTCCAATACAATAATAAAATGCAGGGATTACATAACCAATCATATTTATGAGAATATAACTCTTTCACAGCTAAGCAAGGTGCTATCTGTTAGCAGTAATTACCTGTCTGAAAAATTTAAAAAAGAGGTAGGTATGACGATCAGTGAATTCATACAAAAAGAAAAAGTTGAAGAAGCAAAAAGATTGCTTTCTTCAACTAATAATTCCATTTTAGATATCTGTGTCAGCCTGAATTTCACCGACCAAAGCTATTTTACCAAAATATTTAAAAAGGTTACGGGTATCACTCCAAATCAATACAGAAAAACAACCCTGTAAATTATTCACTGTTTAATTTTTCAAGAATTCTTTCAAGCTTTTCTTCGGTAAATGCCCATCTTAATGAAACCAATGCGCGAAGCGGCATCTGCTTAAACATGCTCGTCATTGCCATCGCTTCTCCCTCTTCCGAAGTTAGTATCCCCGTTGTATCCATAAACTCTTGTTTAATCATTTCCGCCTTGTTAGGATCCGACATAACTTCACTCAACGTCGAATTTCTTGTATAAAGTTTTTTAATTTGTACTGTGGAATTTACAGTGATTTTTTCCCTGAGAATAATATCTGCCGAAGACCTTCCTACAAGAATTTCAAATTCTCCGCTCTCAACATGCCAATCCCCAAGCTCGGTATTGTAATAGGCAAAAGCTCTCTTGTCAAGCGTAATTACAACCGTTTTTTCTTCACCGGGCGCCAGTTCAACCTTTTCGAAGCCTTTCAACTCTTTAACAGGCCTTATTACAGTGCTTTCGACGTCGCGGACATAAACCTGTACTATCTCTTTCCCCTTCATATTTCCTGTGTTTTTTACTTTTACACTGATTTGAACGTTTTCATTATCCGATATTTCAGCTTTGTCTACGGCAATATCCGTATATTCAAAGCTTGTATAGCTAAGGCCGTAACCAAAAGGAAACAGCGGTGCGACTTCTTTGGCGTCATAATAACGATAACCGACAAAAACACCTTCCCTGTACTCCACTTTAGTATTGTCTCCCGGAAAATTGAGGAAAGACGGGTTATCGTTAAGGCGGACTGGGAATGTTTCAGCTAACTTTCCGCTTGGGTTTTTAATTCCAAACAGTATATCCGCAATTGCGCCGCCTCCGGCCTGGCCTCCCAAATAACACTCCAATACTCCCTTTACTTTATCAAGCCACGGCATTTCTATAGGTGACCCATTGCTTAATACGACTACCGTATTTTTCTGAACATCCGCAACTGCTTCAATCAGTTTCCTCTGCCCTTCTGGAATACGGATATGTCTTCTGTCATAGCCTTCCGATTCATAACTTTCCGGCAGCCCAGCAAAAACAATTGCGGTATCAGCTTTTGCCGCTATTTCCTGAGCCTCGCGGATTAAATTATCATCAGGCAGGTCACTGTTGGATGTAAACTCTTTTTTGCTAAAAATACCGTCGTTAATGTCATCGCGATAGCCTTTCGCATATAAGATCTTTCCGCTTCCTCCGATGACTTTATTTATTTCTTCATAAGCATTATCCATCTTTGTGGGATTAACATGGGAACTGCCGCCGCCCTGATACCTTGGGTTCCTGGCAAAATCGCCAATTACCGCGAATGTACCTTCCTTTTTGAGCGGGAGAATACTGTCTTCATTTTTCAGAAGCACGATGCATTCACCTGCAACCTCCCTGGCTAATTGATGATGCTTTTCCTTATCATAGGGTGTACCCTTTTTATTATTATCCACTGCTTTGAAAATGATTTTTAAAAGTCTTTCAACAGCCTGATCAAGCACACTCTCGGAAAGCTTACCGGCTTTAACCGCAGCCACAATTTTTTTGTCGCCTTCGCCTTTACTTGAAGGCATTTCCAATTCGAGCCCGGCATTAAGCGCTTCTGCCCTCTCGTTCACAGCGCCCCAGTCGGACACAACAAAGCCTTCGAAACCCCATTCCTCTTTCAATATATCATTAAGCAGAGAACGTTTTTCCGAACAGTATTCTCCATTTAGCCTGTTATAGGAACACATAACCGTCCACGGCTGCGATTTTTTAACCGCTCCTTCAAAGCTTGCGAAATAAATCTCCCTCAGTGTTCTCTCATCCGCGATTGTATCTATTACCATTCTAAGATGTTCTTGGTTATTGGCCGCAAAATGCTTAAGAGAGGTTCCTACTCCCTGACTTTGTACCCCTTGAATAAAAGATGCGGCTAATTCGGTGGAAAGATACGGATCTTCCGAATAATACTCAAAATTTCTACCGCACAGCGGAGAACGCTTAATATTTGTACCAGGGCCAAGAAGGATGTCCACTTTTTCAGCGTTGCATTCTTCTCCTAACGCTTCGCCCACTTTTTGCATCAGTTTTCTATCCCATGAACATGCCAAAGCAGATGCCGTAGGAAAGCAGGTTGCGGGCACGCTTTTTCGAAGCCCCAAATCTGCACCGCTTTCGTCTTGTTTCCTTAAACCGTGGGGACCGTCGGACATCATTATTGACGGTATATCAAGCCTGTCTATTCCCTTGGTATGCCAAAAATCCATCCCCGAGCATAAACCGGCCTTTTCCTCCAGCGTCATTTCCGAAATAATTTTTTTAATATCTCTTGCCATGCGTAAACCTCCTATCCTCAAAATATCCTTTTCTTAAATTATATTAAAGACGGCTTTTACCTTTTGGTATTATTCTAAGATTTATATAACTATAACCGGCATATTCATTATTTTATGTTCCTATCACATCCATTATCCTGTCCCATTCTGATTTTTTTAGACATTAATAATTTCTCCATTACTTTTTATAACGTCTTTATACCAGTATGCGGAATCTTTAAGAATCCTTTTCTTAGTGGTGTAATCAACATATACAAGTCCAAATCGTTCACTATAGCCCAATGCCCATTCAAAGTTATCCATGATTGACCATGTAAAATAACCTTTAATATCTGTGCCATCAAACAAAGCTTTCTTCAGCTCCCTTATGTGCCTGTGAAGGTAATCGATTCTCTGCGGATCGTGAACTTTACCGTCAATATTTACCCAGTCACTGTTTGACATGCCATTCTCAGTAATTATCACAGGCTTTTTGTATCTCTCATAGAAAAATTTTGGACCCCAGTAAAGGGCTTCAGGAGTCACCGCCCATTTAATGGATGTCTGTGCATAACCCGTTTCTTTTTTTACCTCTTCATACCCAATACCATTTGAACGCACCCGTGTTCCATAATAAATATTGCAGCCAAAGAAATCCAGCGGCTGGTTAATTATTTTAAAATCGTCCTGCTTTATTTCAGGAAGCCATTTTTCATAATATTTATATCCATCTTCAGGATATCTTCCAAGATAGACCGGATCCATCCACCATGTATTTGCCCAAAACCTGTTTTCCTGGCAGGAGAACATCGCCGTTCTTGCTGCCTGTATGTCATCGTCGGAATCCGTATCTGGAAAACTAACAATGCCGCAAGGCGCGTACCCGATTTGGCACGGCTTTTTTGAGTATTTTCTTATTGCTTCAACGGATCTTCCATGTGCCAAAAGGCTGTTGTGTATCATTAAAAACAAATCATTTTTGTCAAGTTTCAGGCCCGGAGCATGAGCGCCGTCATAATGGCCAAGTATAATAAAACACTGCGGCTCATTTAAAGTCATCCAATTTGTTACCCTGTCGGACAGCCTGTCGACCACGACCTTTGTATACTCCTGAAACCATTTTGGGCTGTCCGGATTCAGCCATCCGCCTCTTTTATAAAGTTCATAAGGATAATCCCAATGAAACAAAGTTATATATGGTGTAATCCCGCAACGAAGAAGTTCATCAACAAGCCTGTCATAGAAATCAAGACCTTTTTCATTCACTTGCCCAAATCCATCGGGGATAACTCTCGGCCACGACACAGACATTCTGTAGGCTTTAAGCCCAATTTCTTTCATTATGCCGACATCTTCCTTATACCGGTAATAATGATCACAGGCCACATCTCCGGTATCACCGTCTTTAACGCATCCTTCCCTTTTACAGAACATATCCCATACGGAAAGCCCCTTACCGTCGTCTTGCGCCGCGCCTTCAATCTGATATGCGGCGGCTGCCGCACCCCAAATAAAGTCCTTTGGAAAACTCATATCATATCCTCCCGGAAAAATATTTATATTTATTGCTTTTATGTTGCCTTATTCATTTTAACAAAACAAACCTGCTATTGCACCAATATTTTTTAAACGACGGAAGAAGCTGTTTTTGCACAATAGCAGAATCTTTCTTTATGTGGTAATATAACGAGATAGAAGACATATGCAACCTATTGTGTTGAAATTACAAGATAAGATATTTTAATTAAAAACACAAGAAAGAAGAAAATAAATGGGCAGCTTTGGAAACTTCAAAAACAATTCATTAATGCGAAAAATTAATAATAATGAAAACAAGGCTGGGAATATGAAAGAAAAGATAACAGCATTAAAAGCAGCCTTTCCCCATACTATTCCGGTACTCACCGGCTTTACTTTCTTAGGCGCTGCTTACGGCATATTAATGAGCAGTAAAGGCTATGGTGTTGGCTGGACAGTTTTGTTTAGCCTGATAGCATTCGCGGGCTCCGGACAATATATGGCAATTACTTTTCTAACATCGGTATTTAATCCGCTTTATGCACTATTGATGACTTTAATGATAAATGCGAGGCATATATTTTACGGTATTTCACTGCTGGACAGGTATAAAGATACCGGCAGATTAAAGCCATATCTCATTTTCGGGCTGTGCGACGAAACATTTTCTATCGTCTGTTCAACAGAGCCGCCGAAAGGCGTTAATAAAAACTGGTTTTATTTCTTTATTACGCTGCTTGATCACAGTTATTGGGTCTTAGGTTCAGCCATAGGCGGTATGCTGGGTTCTATCGTTTCATTTAATACAAAGGGGCTTGATTTTGTGTTAACCGCCCTTTTTGTAGTAATATTCATCGGACAATGGAAAACTCAGAAAGACCATAAACCGGCAATAATCGGTGTTTTATGTTCTGTTATTTGCCTGATTATTTTTGGTCAAAGCAATTTCATTATTCCGTCGATGATTACCATATTAACAGCATTAACAATATTCCAAAAAGGACATAAAGAAGAAAACAAGTTAAGCAAGGAGAGTTTGCAGTGACATTAACACCGGTCCAAACATTTATAATTATTTTTATGGTAACAATCGGTACTATGATAACAAGGTTTTTGCCCTTTTTAGTATTTAAAGGCACCAGGTCTAATAACTCATATATTGGTTATCTTAGCCGGGTTTTGCCTTATTCCGCTATCGGTCTGCTAATAGTGTTTTGCCTTAAAGATATCAGTTTTAAAAGCCCTGTGTATGGGCTGCCTGAGATAATATCAATTGGATGTATTATTACACTTCATTATTGGAAAGAGAATACGCTGCTTAGCATAGGAGCAGGTACTGTTATATACATGGTGCTTGTTCAGTTTGTATTCACTTGACACTCCCCGACATAAATGACGGAGATTCCTGATTCATTGTGCTACTGATGTAGCAGCTCCACAGGCAGAAACGGTCAGCCCGACCGCCAGAATATTCATTGCAGCGTTAATATCTGCATTTTGTTCATGGCCACAAACTGTACATTGAAAACTTGATTGTGATTTCCTGTTTTCCTTCGATACATGACCACAGTTATGGCAAGTCTGAGAAGTAAACCTGGGGTCAACTAGAAGCATACTGCCACCAGAATACTTGAGTTTGTATTCGAGCATGTTACGGAACATACCCCATCCCTGATCAAGGATAGACTTGTTAAGCCCTGCTTTTGCCTTAACATTCCTGCCGGGGTTTTCTATAGTACCCTTGGCTGAACGTGACATATTGGATATTCTCAAATC
>JAAYBO010000110.1 GCA_012730095.1 Clostridiaceae bacterium | reverse complement strand
TCGTTCCAAAAAAACTTAAAGAGCATTATCTTGACCATTCACACCTTCTATTGCAATTATCTAATGGGATTGAAGCAAAGTTAAAAACAAAAAAGCTCGAAAATGAACTGCAGAAATATGCAGATAACCTGGAGCAAATAATAAAGATGAGAACAGATGAGCTTAGAGAAAAAGACGCGCAGCTGGTACAAGCGGGCAAGCTTGCAACACTTGGGGAAATGGCCACAGGTATCGCGCATGAGATAAACCAGCCTTTAGGAGCAATAAGTCTTATCGTACAGGGGATCCAAAAAGCGAAAGCCGTTGGAAAACTAACCGACTCATTATTAACTGAAAAACTTGAATCGATCCACATGCAGATTGAAAGGATTAATAAAATTATAAAACATTTAAGAGTATTTGGAAGAAGTACACCGGGAACTGCGGAAACAATAGATATCAACAAGCCTCTGAAAGACGTGTTTGAACTAATTGGCCGCCAGCTTGAAAGCCACAATATAAGTGTGGAATTTGAACTGGAAAGTGATTTACTGGTGCCGGCAGACAGCAACCGGCTTGAGCAGGTGTTTTTAAACATAATCAGCAACGCGCGTGACGCTCTTGACGAACAGGAAGATTCGCTGTTTCAGTTAAAGAGAATGAAGAATGTACCTAAATGGGTACAGGAATGGGAGAAAAAAATAACAATTCGTTCTTACAGGCTGTCAAACAAGGTTATCGTTGAAATTGAGGATACGGCTTACGGTATGCCAAAGCATGTGTTAGACAAGCTATTCGAACCATTCTTTACTACAAAGGAGGTCGGAAAAGGGACCGGCCTCGGCTTATATATCTCATATGGAATCATACGGGATTACGGCGGAGAAATCAAAGTGAATTCCAAACCGGGAATAGGCTCGGTTTTTTCTGTTATTCTTCCTTCAGCATCAGGTGTATAGTAAATACCAGATTCAGTGAAAGAGAAAAAATCCCGGTTAATCAACCGGGATTCTTTGTTTTTCATGTATTGTCAATTTCATTTAGAAGCTTCATTTGAGCCTGCAGAATTGCTGAAACTTTACCTGTGTAAACAGACATATCTTTTTTTAAGCGTTCAAATTCAAACTGAATTTTTATAACTTCCCTGTTTCCTTCTTCAATAATGCTCTGGCTTTTTGCCTGGGCTTCATTGATAATGTTTTCCGCTTTTTTTTCAGCGTTGGCTACTATCTCACTGCTGGACTGCTGAGCAAGTACAAGACTGTTTTTTAATGTTTCTTCTATTTTCTCATAATGCGAAAGCCTGTCTTTTAATTCCATTATTTGGTCTCTGGCTTTCATCATCTCACGAATATAATCCGAATAATCTTCTATAATCTTCTGAATGACATCATAAACCTGATCCTCATTCAGACCACCCATAACAGATTTACGAAATACAATATTCGATAAATCGTTTGGTGTAAAATTCATTATTATACCTCCTGTTTATGCTAAAAAATCATATTGCTACAGTCTTACCAATATCAGAAGAATTATATGCCTTATAACCCCCAGGATAACATATGCTAAAATAGGTGAAATATCAAACATCATGTTCTTCCCGAAAGACGATCTTGATACCAATTCCCTTATAGGCCCTAAGATTGGTTCGGTTACCGAGTGTATAAACACAATAAAAGCATTTTGTTTTCTAAAAGGAATCCATGACATTATTATACGTACCAGTATCAATATTTCAATTACTCTGAAAAATATTTGAACAGCTGCCGCAATTTTTACCGTCATTAATAAGCCTCCGTTACTTCACCCATGGAAAAACTCCTTTGTTTCTCAGATCATCCCTGAATTCTCCCATAATATCAACACTGTTAGGAGTTGCAAGAAAGATGCCTGAAGAAATCTTCTGGATATTCCCATCCAGCGAGTAAACGGCTCCGCTTAGAAAATCAACAATCCGTTGAGCGATACTGGTTTCAATATCTTCAACATTCATTACTATAGATCGGTTTGAACGTAAATGATCGCAAATATCCTTTGCATCATTGATGTTTTGCGGTAATACTATTACCACTTTTGTGCTGGAACTGTTGTTAAGATTAAGTACTTTTCCCTGTGATTTCTTTCCCTTAACGCCGTGATAGTCATTTTTACCGGGTTCCTCCAGTTCCTCATCTTCGTAGATATCTTCATCCACAACCTCGGTTTCCCATCCGACGAAATCGAGCATTTTGTTTAGTATGCTTGCCATTTGTACCTTCCTCCCACTCATCTTAAGTATAATCCGAAACGATGTTGTAATATCTTTGCTTTTAGCCTTTCGGATAGTGCCTTTCTCCAAAGATACTGCTGCCTATACGAACAATGTTGGCTCCTTCCTCAATTGCCACTTCAAAGTCATTACTCATCCCCATGGACAAATATCGCATATCAATATTATCGATATTTTCCCGGCCTATGTCAATTGAAATATTCTTCAGTCCCCTGAATATCCAGCGTATATCCTCAGGGTCACAGGCATACGGCGCAATTGTCATAAGCCCTTTAACCTTTATATTCGGGAAATTGGCAACCCTCTTCAAAAACGGAACAAGATTTTCAGGGGAAATACCGGCTTTTGTATCCTCTCCGGAAATATTCACCTGGATAAGAATATCCAATACCCTTCCTGAAGCTTTTGCCCTTTTTTGAATCTCCTGCGCAAGATTCAGCCGATCAACGGAATGCACCATGGAAACCTTATCCACGATGTATTTAACTTTATTTGTCTGAAGCCTGCCGATAAAATGCCAATTACACCTCTCTTTCAGTATATCGTATTTTTCCACCAGTTCCTGAACCCTATTTTCACCCAAATGATTAACTTTTTTTCGAATTGCCAATTCAATTGTATTAACAGGTATTGTTTTTGTAACGGCCACAAGCAATATATCCTCAGCACTGCGCCCGCTCTTTTCGGCGGCACGCTTAATCCTTGCCTTAACGTCCGTAATGTTTGATTCAATCACCTGCTCAAAAGTCATTGCTCAATCACCTGTCCCTGTTCTACATTACGCGGGTTAACCACGTATATATCAAAAACCCGTATTGGGTCAATTTCATTCACATCGGAAGCTGCTTCAACAATTGCATATGTATCCTGCTCTTCAAGGATTTTCACTCTTTTTACATTGGCACGGTTAAAACGGACAACTATAATATCGGCAGTATTATCAACGTAATTTCTATTGGCAAGGCTTCTTACCGGAACCTTTATACCGTTTATACTGCTAATTACCAAATCCGCTCTGACATGCCTCAGATGAATAGTTTGTTCTATCATGCTGTCGAAGGATAATACGACTTTTGTTTTATCCCCGGCCGGTTGAACGGATTCTACGGTGCACGGAATATCAATATCGATATTATCAATCCTAAGCACGATATTTATCCCGGCTATAAGCCTCTGTGCATATTTGTTATCAACTACACAGACATACCAGCTTTTTTCATTGTTTATTAACTTTGCAAATATCTGCCCTTTTTTTGTCGGAAATGACTTGTCCGCTGCGATTGACTCTATACTGACTTTTGCATGTTTTTTTTCGTCGTATGTAAGGTCGCTGGTCGTTAATAACGAAATATCGTCCGGAGCATATTTTTCATACGCTTCTTCACTGCTCCACACAACCAGTCCCGAATAGTCCGCTTTAACGGTTACGGCTTTTTCATCAAGAGTTTTTTTCAACTGTTCAAGTTCCGATTTCTCCTTTTGCAGGTACAGCCTGTCGTCCTGCTGTTCAAAAACCGCCTTATTGCGTTGATATAACAGCCGTTCAAGAACAATTTGTATTTCATTGACAAATCTGAGGTTTTTACTAACAGCGGCATTCGTAAGCCTGTTAACTTCTTTTTGGACTTTTTCACGCAGCACCGGATCATTATAAGGATTGTCGGCAGATTCCTCAATAACACGCCTTATGATCTCGCGCTCCATGCTTTCGATACTGCTGATTAATCCACTGCTGCTTTTATCAACCAGTACCGCAATCGTGCCTTTGTTCGGAATCCGCTGCCCATTATCCGCTTTCGGGATAACTATTCCATCGCTTTGTGCAAATATCAGCGTCTCCGTTCTTATCAAAACACCTTCCGAAGGCACTTTAATTTCAAGCAGGCCGGTATGAAGAATACTTGTTTCAACACCTTCATGAAATATCCAGTTCCACAACGCAAATAAATAGAACATGGCAAGAATAATACCAAGTAAACGCGCGAAGCCGCCTTTTTTACGACGAACAGGCTTCTTTTGCTTTACACTGCTTTTCTTTTGTATCGTTTTATCCTTTGTGCTCACCATATTTCCCCCCGAATGCCGGCTGACGGGTATGACGGCAATTCAAAGATTTTATCATTTGCGTTATTTCAAAAGCTTTCTGTTTATCAGTTCCAGAACCGCACACAGCACTCCAAGCTTAACATGTTCATACACAAGGCCGCCCTGAAGGTACGCGGTGTATGGAGGCCTTATCGGCGCATCGGCCGAAAGTTCTATCGATGAGCCCTGCACAAAAGCTCCCGCGGCCATAACAACAGGACAATCATAACCAGGCATTTCCGATGGTTCCGGCCTGACAAAAGAATCTACCGGAGAACCTTTCTGTATTCCCTGGCAAAAAGCGATAACCGCATCAGCGTCTTCAAAGCAAATTGCCTGTATGATATCACTGCGCTTTTCGTTATACGCCGGACATGTTTTATAACCTAACTCTTCAAACAGGGCCGATGCAAAAACCGCTCCTTTCATGCTTTCGGCCACAGTATGCGGAGCCATAAAAAAGCCCTGGAATAGTGATCTGTTCTGCCCAATCGTCGCTCCGACTTCCCTGCCTAAACCGGGTACGGTCATACGGTAAGATGCCAGATTTACTAATTCTCTTTTGCCTGCCACATATCCGCCGCAAAGAGCAAGACCACCGCCGGGGTTTTTAATCAGGGAGCCGGCCATAATATCG
>JAAYBO010000109.1 GCA_012730095.1 Clostridiaceae bacterium | reverse complement strand
TATAATTAGCGAATCAATAACATTACTTTCAAGAAATTCTATCTCATCAGGCGTGCTGTCAAAACCAACAACGCGTATTTTTCCGGCAAGCTTCCTCTTTTCAATCGCCCGGGCCACACCGGATGTCGAATCGGCATTCAGGGCCGCAATCACATCGAGATCCTTGTGCTCGTTAAGTATTTTATATGTTAAAAATTCGGACATATCAATACTGGAATTACAATACTCGGTTGTAACAACGTTAATTCCCGGATAATCCTTTATAGCACTGAAAAAGCCTTCTTCTCTTTGATCCGCAGATGCCGCGCCCTTTATAAAGCTCATAACTGCCACATTGCAGTTTTCACCCATAATCTCAATCAGTGTCTTTCCAACCATATAACCCGCACCAACATTATCCGTCCCAACAAAGCTTTTAACTTTATCGGACTTAAGGTCCGAGTCGATTACAATTACCGGTATTTTTGCCGCTATAACCTCTTCCGTCGGCTCAACAAGTTTTACATAATCGCATGCAGCCAAAACAAGAGCATCCGCTTTTTCATTAATTACCTCTCTCACCATATCTATTTGTAAATCTATTTCAAGTTCATTTTTTGGACCCCAAAAATCAACATTGACATTAAATTCTTTTCCCGCAGCTTCAGCTCCCATTCTAACTACATCCCAGAACTCCGATTTCATCCTCTTCGTGATTATTTTGACTGTCTTTTTTTGTTCCGGTGTTGAAAGGTGCTTATCATCAACACATCCGTTTGGCAGCAGAAACAATAAAATGCTGAAAGAAAGAATAACGCGCAATAACCTAAACCTCATTATAAACACTCCCAAAAAAAGTATCTTATATACCGGGGTATTCTCAAACAATATTTTATATCCAAAACCTTGAGGTCATCACAACTTAAAATCTGATAGTTTCAGCTCCGCAGTCACTTACTTGATAATTGGAATTCTAAGATTTACAGTTGTGCCAACATCTAAAATGCTGTCAATTTCTATGCCGTACTGCTCTCCGAAAAAAAGTTTAATCCTTTCATTTACATTTTTAAGCCCTACACCACCGCTATCCTTTTCATTTGCTTTTTTATTAAGGATATCTTTCAATATATCAGGTTTTATCCCATACCCGTTATCTGTTACCTGAAACAGAATTGTATCACCGTCAATCGAAACGTTTATTTTAATAATTCCTTCATCGTAAAGCTGCTCCACTCCGTGATATATGGCGTTTTCCACTATTGGCTGCAGGATAAGCTTTAATGTTTTATAGCCTAAAGCTTCCGGCTGTGCCTCAATACTAAATTTAAACTTATTTTTATATCTTATTTTTTGTATTATAAGATAACTTTTAATATGCTCTATCTCGTCACTTACGGTAATCAGCTCCCTGCCCCTGCTTATACTGATGCGGAAAAATTGCGACAGCGCGACAACCATCGTAGTCACTCCGACATAATCCTTATTTTCATTCATCCAGACTATTGAATCGAGCGTATTATAAAGAAAATGCGGATTTATCTGAGCCTGAAGCGCTTTTAGTTCACTTTTGCGTTTGGCTTCCTGTTCGCTGATAATCTGCTCCATCAGGCTCCGTATCCTCTTAACCATCATATTAAAAGCCCTTGACAGCCTTTTAACTTCATCATCCCCCTGGACATCAATGTCAATATCAATATCAAAATTTCCGCTTTCCACTTTTTTCATCTGCCGCTCCAAATTTTTGATCGGTTCCGAAATCTTTGCCGAAACAAATAAGGACGCCGCAATAACAAACAGAAGGCTGAATATTGATATGAAAATTACAAGTGTACTCAGACTTTTTCTATCCGCCACAATTTCGTCCAGATAGCTTATCCCTACAATTTTCCAGTTGGTGTAATTGACCGTGTTGATTGTAATAATTCTTCTTTCACCCATCAAATCATAATAGTAAGAGCCATCATCATTTTTCAGCGCAAATTGTATGTCCTCATGCTTCAACCCGACATAGATAATCTGCTGCTGCGGGTGATAAACAATATCACCGTATTCATCAATTACATAGATATACCCTCTATTACCCAAACTAACCCTTTTGCAAAGCTGCTCCATTACACTGAAATTCATGTCAACCATGACAACCCACGTTTCTGAACTGCCCGGTACATTCGTACCCTTGCATAATGAAACAACCCAGGGGCGCATACCTACAAATATTCTTTGTACATGCGGAGAAATAAAATTATACTCTCCCACGTTATTTAAAGAGTCCTGAAACCATTTCTGTTCGCTTATCTTATAATTCTTATCGTATTCGTTGTACGGATTGCATACAACAATATCTCCGTTTTCATTAAAGACCGCGAGGGTTACAATATCTTTCCTTATTCCGGTTGTAACGCTAAGTATATTAGACAGGTTGTCTATATTGTTAATATCAAGGTTGCTTGATATATGGCTCGATACTTCCATCATTTCTTTTAGATAACTATCCAGATTTAGATTCACCTGTTCAATAATTTGCTGTGTGCTTGAAGCGGCATTTCTCTCCGCAGTCTTTGAAAAAACACTGTACAGAGTTGCACTGACAAAAACAAGTGCAAAAATTGTCACCGCGGTAAAAGAAAGACTTATTACCGACTGGATGCTGTCTATCTTAAACGTATTCCGTATAACCTTATATATCCATTTGAAAAATAACAAATTACGACTCAAGGTTTCTCTCCTTATTTGAGAACATATTTGTTTCTGTATTCTCTTGGTGACAATCCGGTGTTCTTTTTAAAGAAATAGCTGAAATAATTCAGATCCGGGTACCCGACCCTTTCCGCAATTTCAAAAATTTTAAGATCGGGATTTTGCATCAGCTCTTTAGCGGCTTTTATCCTGATCCCAATAAGGTAGTTTAAAAATGTTTCACCCGCTTCCTTCTTAAATATCATACTAAAATAGCTCGGGCTTATATGTAAATAATTGCTAATCTTTTGAATGGTTAGATCATAGTCCCCATAATTTTTATCTATATAGGACTTTGCCTGCTCCATTATTTTCTCCGTATTGGTTTTTCTTTTGGAGTGTATCCCCTCCATTACATTCAGACAAATTTCTTTAATACGGTTTTTTATATCATAAATGGTATTAAAGCTGAATATTTCAATAAACAAATTGTGATCTATTTTTATTATATCGTCGGTATCCAGTTGAAAACTCCTTGACAATTTTGCGACAGAGGCCAGTATCTCTAACAGATAAAGCTGGCACTCCTTCAAAGACACAGTATATACTCCAATCTCATGAAATAGGGCTTCTACTGCTTTCAATACATCCTTTTTTGTTCCGAATTTGATACTGTTAATCAGATTTCGTTCCTTTATATCATCATATATTAGGTTATATGTTGCTTGCGGCTCAATATCTCCAATATATATAACCCTGTTATCTCCTATAATTAATTTGTAATCAAGCGCCGTTACCGCGGATTTATATGACTCATTAATTTTTTGAAGAGTATTGCAGATGTTTCCGATCCCCAATGTAATAGTTATCTTCAAATATTTTTCAACCGATTGTCTGATTTCTTCTAACAGCGTATACGCACTGTGATAATTACTCTTAACGTCGTACTTGTCAAATTTAAGAATAAAAACGAGATTATTTGCATGGAAAAAAACCTCACCCATTGATCGTTTTTTAGTTTTCTCCTGTGCAATGTTTAAAATGGCAAACTTCAAAAGCTCATAGTCATCATTGCCCCAGTTACCAGTTGTTTCTGAATTTATACTTGCCGCCGCGGCGGTAAAACCTTCACCGTCAAGATCAAGTTTTAATGAAGCTTTTTTGTTTTCAATCTCATCGTTTTCAATTTCAGTTGATATAAGCAGTGTCAGAAATTTATCTTTTATTATCGGAATACTCTGCTGATAATAAAGGCGAAGTTTTTGTATATCTTCTTTTTCTGCAATTTCCGAATCTATCTCATTTTTTATCCTCAACATCAGCTTACTTAAATCTTCAGGCAGGACAGGCTTAAGCAAATAATCCGATACGCCGTATTTTATTGCTCGCTGAGCAAATTTGAAATCATCATATCCGGTCAGAATAATTGTACGAATTGTTGGATACTCTTCCTTGAGAATATAGGAAAGTTCAAGGCCATCCATTATAGGCATTGTAATATCGGTTATTACAACATCAGGCTTCGAGTTTTCTATAATATCCAGTGCCTCCCTGCCATTCCCCGCCTCTGCAATGACTTCAAAACCCATGATTCCCCAGTCAATGTTGTTTCTAATCCCATTCCGTACTTCTGCTTCATCCTCCACAATAAGCAATTTATACATTTTTTTCTCCCCTGATAAAGGTTAAAATACTTACTTAAGACATAATAACAATATTTATTACAATTTTAAATTAGCCTTGAACCCGCTGACAATGAAAATTCATAAAAATATAATAATATTATTATACCAAATTTCTCCGTATTCTGCACATGTTCTTTATCGAAAGATTTGTTTTGCTGTTGTTTATTGATGAGGTCAGGCTTTTTACCAGCATCGGTCCAACGGGAAAAAATGTGATTGAGAATCCGGTGAAATCAGGATCTTCCCTGAGTAATATCAACAAATTTACGGGCCGCGTTTGATAACGATACACTTTTCAGGTAACAAAACCCTATTGCTCTTTCAGGGATCTCCTCGGTTAATTCAATTTTATACAACTGACCCTTATTCAGGTATTCAGTTGAAAATTCCTCGATAACACAAGAAACGCCGAAGTTATATTTTGCAAACTCCAAAAGCAGGTCATGAGAACCCAATTCTATTTCCGGCTGTATTTTAATCCCTTTTGATGCCAAATATCTTTCAACATACTGCCTTGAGTTGGACTTGCGCTCCAAAAAAATCAGAGGTAATTTCGCAATATCTTCAATTTCTACAGGCGAGGAACAAAGATGCCTGTATTTTTCCCCGCACACAAATATGTCGTGTATGTCAATGCACTTCTTAATGCAAAGCGCCGAATCCTTTACCGGTAAATTGCATACAGCGAGGTCGATTTCTCCCGATTTCAGCATTGCACATAATTCCATCGTCGTGCGGTTAATTATCTTAAGATTTATATTCGGGGAGCTGTTGTGAAAAATCTCCAGGTACGGCAGCAGATAATACCTTGATATTGTGTCGCCAACTCCTATTTTCATTTCTCCCGTCAACAGATCCCTTGACTCGGCAAGTTTCTTTTCACCAACATTAATAAGATTTATAGCCGAATTAACATATTCATAAAGCAGGCGGCCGTCATTTGTTAAATTAACCCCTTTTGATGTTCTTGTAAAAAGACGGGTATCAAGCTCTCTTTCCAGATTCATAATCACCTGGCTTACCGCCGGCTGCGTCATATATAATGATTTTGCGGTTTTTGAAAAACTCCGATGTTTTGCTACCTCGCAGAATATTCTATAAGCGTCCAATTTTGCTATCATATAAAATCACCTTATACCTTTCATTACTATTATATAATCAATTTATAGTAATAAAAAGCTAAAAAACATTTAAATCTTTTACGGATATTTTTCTTCTTCCGATAAATACTAATGTTTTGTAAAGCCGCTTTTTTGGGCTGCACATTAGAAATAACCTTAATTCGGAGGATCTGATATGAATGACGATAAACTAAATTTATCCGGACAGCCTTGCTCTTACTGGCTTTTCACAACCGAACAAACCGATTATCCGCAATTGACTGAAGACATTACTGCCGATTGCGCCGTTGTCGGAGGTGGTATGGCCGGTTTATTATGTGCTCTGCTTATTAACGGCGAAGGCATCGACACGGTAATTGTTGACGCCGGACGGATCAGCGAACGGACATCGGGGCATACTACGGCAAAGATTACGTCACAGCACGGCTTAATTTACGATAAAATAAAAAACCAAATGGGAAGAGAACTTGCAAAACAATACGCCGACGCTAATGAAGCCGCTATACGGGAAATATTAAAAATCGCCGAAGCAAACAGCATTGAATGCGATTACACTCCTCAATCCGCGTATGTGTACACACAAAAGGATAAAAACATAAACGCTATCGAGAATGAGGCGAGAACTGCATCCGATCTTGGAATTAAAGCTTCATTAGTAAATGAAATTCCACTCCCAATTCCTGTAAAAGCCGCTGTCAGGTTTGATAACCAGGCTCAGTTCCATCCAAGAAAATTTCTTGTCCCGCTAACAAGAAAGATAAATGAAAAAGGCGTAAGGATATTTGAACAAAGCAGAATAATTGAAATTGATAAAGTTAATAACCATTATATCCTCACAACGGAACAGGAAAAAAAGATTACTGCAAAAAAAGTAATAATTGCATCCCATTACCCGTTTATTCAAAAGAAAGGGATGTACTTTTCGAAGCTGTACTGTGAACGGGCTTATATTATTGCTGTAAAAGCGCGGGAAAAGTACCCGGGAGGAATGTATATCAATGCCGAAGACCCTTCTCGCTCTTTAAGAGGCTTAAACAATGATTCGGACGAATTGGTGCTCATCGCGGGAGAAAGCCATAAAACAGGGCAAGGAAAAGATTTAAACAACCATTACCGCGCTCTTGCGGAATTTGCCGGAGATATTTTTACAATCGACGATATCCCTTACAGATGGTCTGCCCAGGATTGCATGACTCTTGACGGTATCCCATATATAGGCAATTATGCTCCAGACACCCCGGACCTTTATATAGCGACAGGTTTCCAGAAATGGGGAATGACAAGCAGCATGGTCAGCGCAATGATAATAAGAGACCTGATATCAAAGGGCGAGAACCCGTGGCAGAATGTATTCGATCCGTCCAGAAAAAACATTGCCGGATCAGTTAAAAATTTTATTGTTGAGAATTTGGATGTTGCTAAGCACTTTATCAGCGGAAAAATAAAACCGGTATCTGAAAATTATAATATCAAGCCCGGAGAAGCGGACATTATTGAATCAAACGGCGACAGGACAGGTGTGTATCGTGACGATCAGGGAGAGCTTCATATGGTAAATACAACATGTACCCATATGGGCTGCGAACTGAACTGGAATTCCGCGGAGAAATCCTGGGACTGCCCCTGTCACGGTTCCAGATTTACTTTTTCAGGGGATATTATAGAAGGGCCGGCAGTCAGACCGCTAACTAAAGAATCCGATGTAAGCCTTATAGAAAAATTAACAAAAGATCAATTTTAGCAAAAAGTTATGAATCAATTCGCTGTGTTCACAAAGTCAGGTGGAGACTAAGCTCCACCTGACCCGGGCAGTTGATATATTTCATTTTTAGGCACTTTATCAAAACTATTAAGATATTTATCGGGAACTGGTCGGCAAAAATGGAATTATCCCTTTCGCAAACTCAGACATGCTCATTGTCTGCAACCATACCTTTCCCGGACCGGTTAAAGTTGTAAGAAACAAACCTTCCCCGCCAAACAATATATTTTTAAAGCCTTTAACCATTTCAGCCGAGTACTGCACTGTTTCTTCAAACGCGGCAACATTACCGGTATCCACCTTTACCGTTTCACCAGGAGCCAATGTTCTCTCAACAAGGCTTCCATCCACTTCAAAAAACACTATGCCCGCGCCGGATAAACGCTGCATGACAAAGCCCTCCCCGCCGAACAGTCCGGCACGAAGGCCTCTTGTTACATATGCGCTTACAGTTACGCTTGGCTGGGCACACAGGAAAGCGCTTTTTTGGGCGATAACCGGACATTTTCCGACGTCAACCGCAACAATGTGCCCGGGAAACGCACTGGCAATTACAATCTCCTGATCGGGAGCGTTAGCGGTATATGTAGCCATAAACAATGATTCACCGGAAAACATTCGGCCGATCCCTTTCATAAGGCCTCCCTGCATATTCGTCTGCATGCTAATACCGCTGTCCATCCATGTCATTCCTCCGGACTGGGTGTATATGCTCTGACCAGCCTGAAGGCGAATGGAAACCGCCGGAAGGTTCTCGCCGAAAATCTTATAATTCAGCGGCTCAGGAGGTCCATACTGTGCGGAAGGGCTCTGCTGCACGTAAGGGTTCTGCTGAACCGGAGGAGGAGGCACACCCGGACCAGCATTGACGGGACCACTTTCGGGGTTACTTACCGGCTTACCACACGAAGTACAAAATTTTGTACCTTCATTAAGCTGTTTGCCACAACTTTGACAAAACATTAAATTTCAACTCCTTTTACTATAAATATAACAGATCCGGACAGCTTAACCGGGGCTTGCGCCTTTTTACCGCATAACAGGAGCTTTTTCCGTTAATGGCATAATACCCGACTTGCCGCAATTATAATTAAGCCATACATGATCTGAAACAACGCCAAATAATTAAAGTACTGATATAATATCTTTCCTTAAAACAAATTCGCTTAAATGTATTTAATAGAACTTTAAAATCGGTGACAACCTGGAGTAAAAAATAATATCATAACCTTTCCATAAAAAGTATAGCACTCCAATCTTCCACATTCAACTTATTTTTAAATTTCCTTGAAGTTTTGCTTCGCCTTTTTTATGCTGTTTTACTTCATTAATTGCCACTAAAACTTTGGTATGGTATGATATTTGAAAAGTTACTGGAAAGGACACAGCATGAAGTTAACTTATAAACATACTTTATATGCAAGCTATATTGGTTTCATTACACTATCTATAATAAACAACCTCTCACCCCTTTTGTTTGTTACCTTTCAGAGGGAGTTTGATATAACACTTGAACGGATAGGCCTTCTTATTTCGCTGAATTTCGGAATTCAGATTATTACTGATATTATTTCAGCTAAATATGCCGACAAATTTGGTTACCGTATTTGTGCAGTCTTTGCTCATGTTTTTAGTTTATCAGGGCTCTTGGCAATGGGAATTTTGCCGTTTGTCTTTGCCGATGGATATACAGGTCTATTAGTAGCTGTTATTTTGAATGGAATCGGCGGAGGCTTAATAGAAGTGCTGATAAGCCCGATTGTAGAATCTCTGCCCGGGGATGAAAAAGCGTCGGCTATGAGTCTTCTGCATTCTTTTTACTGCTGGGGGCATGTTGCGGTGGTTCTGTTATCAACACTGTTTTTTTTGCTTGCCGGAATAAATCACTGGTATTATCTTCCCATAATCTGGTCACTCGTGCCCGCGGTAAATATATTTCTGTTTTCAAAGGTACCGCTGAGGAAAATAGTTGAGGATGAACAAAAAAT